>DUGL01000112.1 GCA_013331415.1 Methanoregulaceae archaeon
AAGGGGAAGAGCCATGCCTTCAACATGATGCTGCAACAGGTTCCGGAACGGCTCCGGCTGGCGGACCGGATGAGCAACAAGGCGCTCTTCTACATGGAAAATCCCCAGCCGGGATCGGCTATCGTCCTTGATGATCGCGGTCTATCCGAAGAGATGGCCGAGATCCTGAAGGGAGTTACCACGTCGTTTCGCAAACCCTTCCATTATCTTACCGTCAGCACCGATCGGAAGGGGATGCGGTGCACGATCCCGGAGCGGTGCATCTGGTGGGTGGCGAAGGTGGAGGGGGTCGGGGATGACCAGGTCTTCAACCGGATGCTCACCTGCTGGATAGATGACTCGGCAGAGCAGGACGACCGGTGTCTAGCCCGATCCCTTCACCGCGATGCCGAGATCCCGGCGGATGAGGGCGAGGAATCCCTCCAGGTCATGGCCTGCCGGGCGATGTGGGAGGAGATTGGTTCCCATCGGTTCCATGTCGTGATCCCGTTCGCCCTCCGGATCCGGTTTTCGTCTCATTCGAACCGCCGGAACCCTGAGATGCTCCTGGACCTGATCAAGGCACATGCGGTCCTCTGGTTCATGCAACGAGAGCAGATCATGTCCGGCCGGAATCCGGTGCCTGATTGCTACCCGGCGGGACTTTGACGAGGCAGCCCGTCTGTATGGGTTGCTGAATGGGACGTCCGGGGGGCAGGAGACGAAGCTCACCCGGAGAGAGGCGGACCTCCTCGAGACGATCCGGAAGGGAGACTGGGGGGAGTTTACGATCCCGCAGCTCCAGAGGGTCACCGGACTCTCCAACAATATCGTCCACCGGCTCATTCACGGGTATTCTACCCATGGGAAGACCTACTCCGGTCTCCTGGAGAAGTGTCCGGCCATCGCCTATACTGACCGGACGGTGGTGTGTGAAGAGGAGGGCGGCAGCATCTCCATGCGGAGGCGGACGAATGCCTATACCTTTGACCGGGACCTGTATCGGATCTGGTCGGGAGGAGGGTTGGTCTGGCTGGATGGTGGTGAGGGTCCGGGCGATACCCCTGCTTCCGGTGGAAGCGAATCTGTCACGATCTCTCCCACAATCTTGCGTCAGTCCCATGGCAATCCCCTGGAAAATGACGCGGGAAAGAAAAATGATTCTGCGGGCCCGGATTGTGCAAAAGCCCCTCTTTTTAATAATACATTTATTCGTACTCCCCTATCCCATGGAAATTCTCCAATCACACAGCACCCTGATGATCACGAGCTTGGTGAACATGGGTGCGTGTGTGGTCCCGCATTTTCCATGGGACATGAAATTGAGCAGGCGATCTCTTCTCCAGATGGTCCGATCGGGAATCCGGCTGCAGAAACCGCTCCTGATATCTTGCGTCAAACATTGGAGGAAGCCCAAATGTTTCCAGGGGATTGTGGGGAAGGTCTGGTTCCGATGGAAGGGTCTGTTTCCCATGGAAATCCGCCCCGGATCACCGCGAAGGACTACAAGCCGCTGGACTTCCCTGAGCACACCCCCTGTTTCGTGTGCAGTGCTCTCTGGTCCCACCACATCGAGAAGCTGACCGAGAGCCGTAAGGCTCGATCGAAGGACCAGCAGCAGGCACGGCGTATCTGCAAGACCTGTTACCGGACGGCAAAGAAGAAGGCGCAGCGGGCTGCCCGGGTCCTGCCCGGAGCCTTCGAGGTGTCCCGGCTGGAACGGCTGAAATCCACGATCGGCCGGTGCACCATCTGCGAGCTCGATACGGCGGTGTACATCGACCGCAGCACGGATGCAAAGGTCTGCGAGTTCTGCTACCAGCGGGCAATACGGCCTACTGACCACGGGGAGGTGGTCGGATGATCGACATCTGCCCGGCAGGGGGATACCAGGATTGCGAACGGTGCACCTGGGGGGCTGATCGCCAGGGGTGCAGGTATGAGCGGGTCGGCCCGCCTGCTGACCACGGGACGGTGAGCTTGGTGACCGGCACGCTCGGAAGCGGTGACTGCAATGAGGTGATGGCCCTTGCCGGGGAGGTGTCCCATGCTTAGTATGATCTGGAACGGGATCCAACGGGTGGCAGCGTTCCTGGCCGGGAAGTATCCGGCTGCCGTTACGGATGAGCCGGAGAGATCAGGATCCGGGATCACAGAAAGGGATCTCTCCACTCCGCTGGCCGAGTCCCCCGTTGACCTGAGCCGGTGGACGGTGACCGAGCATGTTGAGTCACCGTTTGAGAAGGCTGGCCGCCTCTACCTGGAGGGGGATGACCTGGTCATCCGGTCCGACCTGGACCGTCGGGGTTTCCGGGTCCCGCTGGTGGATGTGGTTGCCGTGCTGGATGGGGAGTTAAAAGTAGTTCTGCGGTTCGGGAGCGAAGAGGAGGCAGGGGTGGTCCGGTTGTCGGTATCGGGGAAGGCGGTGAACTTTGTGATCAACCCGTTTTTGTATACGGCACCGTTGACGAGGGTGATGGACGTGCTGGAGGGTCGGGCGAGGAAGGCGGCGGTGTTTGTGGGGAGGGAGGTGGGGGAGGGGTAATTCCCAATCTCCTCCTGTAGACAGACTTGAATAGATCCATGACAAAAACTAGAACATTGAGAGCGGGGCCGTAGTCCTTTAATTCGAGGACTGAGATGGTCGATCCCACCTTTCGCACGTGACCAACAC
>DUGL01000176.1:0-1066 GCA_013331415.1 Methanoregulaceae archaeon
GATGGCAGTCCTCCTCTTCCATATCAACCTCCTCTGTGCAAGCACGCTCCTCACGATCCTCTGGTTCTACACCAGGGAGCACCGGGATACCCTGAACCCGGGTGAGACGATGGTGCATCGCCTGGAGCGGAGCGGGCTGATCCGGGCAGTTGTCTTCCCCACTGTAGCCATCCTTGCCATCGGGGTATCATTTTTCGATCCTGCAAACAGCATGTTGTGTTACCTCCTGATCCCGCCTGCCATTGGTGTCATGAAGTGGATATATGGCAGGAATCGGGGTATTCCCCATCCCTGATATGGCACCTTCCGGACCGTGGTCTCCGATGCGGGAAAACGGCCTCCCCCCTGCCGTTGGCGAGTGTCCCGTGGTCCTCATTATCGGGAGTTTTCCCTCCAGACTATCCCTTGAACGGCAGCTCTACTATGCCAACCCGAGAAACCAGTTCTGGCGGATCATGGCAACCCTCTTTCCTTCCCTTGACCCGGTCGATGTCTTGTCCGCCACCGACTCCCTGAAGAAGTATCGTATCGCCCTCTGGGATACCATCGCCTCGCGGGCATTCCAGCCCGGCAGTATGGACCATACCCTCAAAGACATAGTTCCCCATGATATCCCTGCATTCATCCGTGACCACCCGACCATCCGGTGTATCGCGGTGAATGGCAGGATGGCCAGGGGAGTGTTGATCAGAACCCTTCGCAGGGAATCGTTGCCTGACGGCCTGAAAATTTTTTTTCTGCCCTCTACAAGTCCGGCAAATGCCCGTGTATCTTTTGAACAGAAAGTGTCAGAATGGAGGGTGATTACCGGGTTCCTGGATCGAGGGAGCGTTGATTCATGACAGAGCGTCCTGATCGATGACGTGGTGGCAAAACAGCAGCTCTGAGCCACTATAATACAGTAAAAAAACCATACCCTGCACAGGTGCACCTGCATGGACAAGAACCCCCGCGAGATACAACACCTTACCGCAGCAGATTATGCAAAGGATCCATTTGAGAAGGTGATCCTCCCACTCGGTTCACTGGAGAGCCACGGACCCCACCTGCCGTTTGCTACCGATGC
>DUGL01000176.1:1100-5002 GCA_013331415.1 Methanoregulaceae archaeon
TACCGCGATTTCCCGTTCACGGTCTCGCTCACCTTTGAGACGGAGACTGCCATCATCCGCGACATCCTCCTCTCCCTGCACCGGGAGGGTATCCGGAAGGTCTTCGTCTTAAACGGCCATGACGGGAACATCGCCCCGATCGAGGCTGCCTCACGGTCGGTGAAGGTCGCCTTCCCCGAGATGCGGATCGTCACGCTCGAAGCCTGGTGGAATATCCTCGCAAGCCTTCTCCCGGAGGACTTCTTTGAGGTCTGGGGAGGCCTCGGGCATGGGGGAGAGGGAGAACTCTCGATTGGACTCGCCCTCTTTCCCCATCTCTGCCAGCCGGAACATGCAAAAGGTGTCGTGCCGCAATTGCCGCCGCACGGGGACCTGAAATGGCTCTTTTCAGAGCTGACTGACTGCGGTGCAACCGGTGATCCCACGAAGGCAAGCCTTGAGAAAGGTCTGCGGATGAAGGCTGCACTCGTGGATGCCGTGGTGGAACTCTTCCGTATATTGGATCAGCGGGACTGGGATTACCGGTCGGACCGGATGAGAGCCTGAACTTCCATCCGGGCATCCAGGACCGGGCGCAGACAGGAACGGGTATCACAGGAATTTTCCCGCGATCCCGGCAACATTTTTCACCACCCGGTTCGACACTGTCCCCATCAACCCGGCCGTCATCCTTACCTTCGGCATCGTTATCGCCCTGGAGACAGCCGCCCCCATCCTCCTCGGGTACCTCATCGTGAAACGTTTTGCCGTCTCGTGGAACCTGTTTCTCTTCGGCGCCCTCTTCTTCATCTTCAGCCAGGTCATCCACATCCCCCTCCTGCTCCTGCTGCAGCCGCCCTTCACGGACTGGGTCATGGCTGCCAGCTCCAGTCCGATTACTATCCTTGTTGCTCTCGCCATCTTCCTCGGGCTCTTTTCCGGCATCCTTGAAGAAGGCATCCGTTACCTGGCGTTCACCCGGTTCCTCCCGGGCCGGCTTTACCCCCTCAACCGAGAGACCGCTCTCCTCTTTGGCGCCGGGTGGGGCGGTGTTTGAGTGCATCATCATCGCTATTCTTGTCTTCTTCTCTCTGATATCGTATATCCTTGCCACTTCAGGGGCACTGGACATCCTGCTGATGAATACCACCCCTCTCAGCACGGAGCAGGCTGCAGAACCGGATACATTACTGAACCTTTCCCCGCTCGACATCCTCCCGGGGTTCATCGAGTGCATGATGGTTCTCATTGTGCATATCGCCTTTACCTTCCTCATACTCCTCTCTGTCCTGAGGGTTCGAAAGATCTTCCTGATGGCTGCCATTGGCTGGCATGCCGGCCTGAATGCGGTCGTGGTGGTCCTGGCGCAGACCCTGGGTATCTGGCCGACCGAGGCGTTTATCGTGGTGAATGCACTCGCAGGAGTATTCGTCATCCGTGCAGCATGGAAAGCGACAGTGGATGGGGAAGACGGGAGTTCGATCCCCACGGGAGCAGTGGTTCCGTGAACACGGAGGATCCTTCTTTTCCTGAACAGGGGGGACAGGTATTTAACCTACAAAAATGTTATATTATTCTCACTAATGTGATAAATAACTCACAAGGTGGATGAGAGATATGGCAGAGAAGAAAAATGGATCGTTCGCGTCACGCACCTGGATAACCGTGATGTTCATCATAGGATTGGTCCTTCTCCTGGTCGGACTCGGTGCAATGCTGCTGTTACCGGCCGATGCACCTGACACCAGGTCACTCTCGTTCGTGACATTCGGCTTTGTCCTTGTCTTTCTGGCAGGTGGCCGTCTCTTTCGCGGTGAACGCGACCTTATTCAGGATGAACGGACGAGAAAAATTGGCGCACACGGGCTCTCCTGGTCATGGTTTCTGACCTTCATGGTCCTGTTCGGATTGTTCTGGCTCGACTACCTCGGTATTTTTTCTCCAGGGAGCGGGACGGTCGCAGTAATCCTGATTCTCCTCATGGGAATATCTGCGAAGGTTTTCCAGTGGTACCTCTTCAGGAAAGGGGATACTGAATGACGGTTATTGCCCTCGGACTCATCGTAGCCGGGGTTCTGGGGCTCATCGGCAGTACCTGGGACCTGCCCCGGTTCCTCTCACGGGAACGGATTGCTACCACGCTCCCGTGAGGAGGGGGATCGCGATGAGAACACGAATGAAGGAATTCAGAGCCCGGAGAGCCATGACCCAGGCCGAGCTTGCCGACACCGTAGGTGTACGGCGGGAGACGATTGTCTTTCTCGAGAAGGGAAAATATAATCCGTCCCTGAAACTGGCACATGCTGTTGCAAGAGCACTGGGAACAACGATTGACCAGCTGTTCCTCTTTGACGATGAGATTGATGTAGTTCTCGAGGAGTGATATAACGCCCCTTTTCTCTGGCGCTCCTTGTAAGGACATCCCACCCATCTTCAGGAGCACCGGGTTCCCTCCTGATGTCCAATTCTCCTTCCCCGTCACCCCCCTGGAGAAAGGACCGTCGGTGCCCGCCACTTCATCTCACAGGATCAGCAGCACCAGCCCGAGCGTGATCAGCTTCGCAACCATGCTGCAGGTATACGAGATGCCAGTTATTTTTATCCCGAACTTTCCGAAGAGCGAGAGGTTGAGCGGGAGGGTGTACCGGAGGTAGATGAGGGTGATGACCATCATGCTCCCGACCAGGAGCGTCACCAGCGCCGTTTTGAGGACAAGGGTGCCGGTAGCCACCAGCGACGCTACTACGGCATACCCGGCATAGGAGCGGAGGATCTGGGCGAGGAGCGCGGTCGAGCTCTCACCGGGAAGACCAATCGACCCGAGAACAGGCTGGAAGAGGAGGCCAATCAGGTCCATGACCCCGTAGATGGTAAGGACGGTGAATGCGAGTACCGCTATCACCGTAACAGGGATGATCCTCCGGAGCTGGGGCCAGGCTTTCCGAAACCCCCTGGACACAGCATCACGGGTGAAAGAAATGTTTATCCTGCTGCTTTCCCCCATCTCACAGGACCCCTGAAGCGTCTCTTTCCGGCGTATCACCCGCATATAGAAGAGAGCACCGATCAACTGGAGGAAACTTGAGAACAGGTTCAGGAAGACATGCAGGGTGCCGATCACCGGCCCGAGCAGGACGATAGCGGCCGGGAGATGCACCCGGAAGAGAGACTCTCCCAGCACGACCGGGAACGTACTCATGACAAGCGTGGGGACAATCTCGTCCTTCTCCACCTTCCCGTCATGGTAGAGACCGGCATACAGGGCCTTTCCCGCCGTGGGGTTGAGGAATATGGCAAGGATGGCGGTGGTGGAGGCCTCCGAGAGACCGGAAATCCTGCAGAGTGGGCGGGTGAAACGGGACAGCCTGCCAAAGGCCCCGGTCTCCACGAGAATGTTTGCGAGGATGATCCCGAACGTCAGCAGGAGCACGGCCTCGACAAGGTAGGTGAGGAGTACCATGAGGGAAGCAGTGGCCGTGGGCATTTCCGTCATGGTACTTCACACCGGGAGGAATTTATGGGGATCGCTGAAAACAGCAACCGGCGGTCTCGCGACCAGGGACCGGAGACTCTGGATATCCCGGATGCATGCTCCTTCGAAGACGGAATTGACGGGTGGGCTGACAGGCCGGGAGCATCGTGTCATTTATCAGTACCCACTGCTTACCACTGGCTATGCTCCCGACCGGCAGAACATTCATGGAACTCACCCGCTATGAGCATCTCACACCCTCTGACCAGGCAGGCAACCTGCCCGCACCCCCGCTGGAGAAGCCGTTCCCGGAAAACGGGCAGTTTATATCCCTTCCGAAACCGGATTCGATCGACATTGCCCCCCTGGACCTCCGGACGGCAATTGACGGCCGGCGGTCTGTCCGTCATTACCGGAAAGACGCCATCACGCTCGAAGAACTCGCATACCT
>DUGL01000022.1:0-166 GCA_013331415.1 Methanoregulaceae archaeon
CTCGATGGTGCCGACGACTCCCCCACCGATCCACGTGGCACCGAGACAGGCTGCCACACCGACCTTTTCGTCGGCGACATAGCCGACAGCGTCGCCGTGGATGAACTCGACTCGATCGGCGACTCCGAGTTCTTCAGCGCGGAGTTTCGCCTGCCCGGTGAACAAC
>DUGL01000022.1:216-4330 GCA_013331415.1 Methanoregulaceae archaeon
GCAACGCTGCGCCGAGAGTGGCGAGCTTTTCTGGTGTGAACGGGTTATGGATGCGGTGAGCACTTTCGGTTATGGTGAAGATACGTGGGATGTCCAATGCACAAACTCCTATTACTAAATTGTGTAATAANNGGATAAGGGTTTTAAATATCACACCACAGCCTCAACGTTTCGAGTTGTTGCTTTGGTGTTCCGTAATTAAACCTGAACTCACACTCTTTCAAAAACAGTGGGAAAGAATCCGTGCGAAGTTAGGTATTAAAAAAACAATCAACTGTGTGTTATTTAAAAAAAGAGGACATTTTCCGGCAGATAACCGGTGAGTGTCAGAGATCCTCTCCCGGCAGAGCCATTGGCGAAAAGATGATGGAGTCTTATAGCAGCGACACAAGGTCCCGCAGCACCGCGATGGGTGCCTTGGCCTTGACAACACTCGATGCAAGGAGAACCCCGCTCGTCCCGAGGTCCATGGCAATCTTCACGCACTCGCCGGACTGTATCCCGGCACCGGTCAGGATCTGGACATCAGGGTTCACCTTCCTGGCCGCGTCAACCGATCTCCTGATGATATCCGGGTTCGCTTTCGAGACCGAGACCCCGCTCCCGATCAGCTCGGGGGGCTCGATTGCCACGTAGGCCGGGCCGAGTGCAGCTGCGGCAGCAGTCGTCTGCTCGTTGTTCGTACAGACCACCGCGGCGAGACGAACATCCCGGAGAGCCGCCACCGATGCCTCGATATCGGCGAGGGTGAGGCGCCGCTCAGAATGGTTCACGAGCGAACCCTGCGCCCCTGCCATCCTGAGCGCTTCGGCGGTGACTGCCCCCGTGTGTGCTCCCGGCGCTGAACCATCGACGTGCTGGGCATAGACCGGGAGGCTGTAGTGGACCGAGAGGGGGTGGATGTTCATGTACGCCGGGGCGATTCCGATTGCGGCCCCACTCTCGTGAGCGACAATTTCGGCTGCCTCGGCAATCGCGTGGGATCGCTGCCCCGCACCTTCGGAGTAGGTCTTCAGGTTGATGAGGATGAATGGTTTTGGCATAGTAGTCCCTGAGAAAAAGAGTGATCGTGGGGGAAGATAACAGTTGGCGACCGGCTCAGTCCGGGGAGAGCCCGCGGATGAAATGCCCGGCCGTGATCCCGCCCTGCGCCATGGATCTGACCCGTTCCTTCAGTGCGGCGACCTGAACCGGCATCCGCTCGTTTCCCGTGATCCATCCCGGATGATTCATCGCCTCGCGGTACAGCGAGACCATAGCGGCAGTATAGCGGGGTCCCCGCCACCGGGCATCGATCACCACCGCATCCACCCCTGCCCGGGCAAGGCGGGGGAGGTAATCGAGGAGGCAGAGCTCGGCAGCATTCAGGATATGGGTCCTCCCCCAGGGATCAGGGTGAACCGGGAAGATCCGACCTGTCGTATCGGCGAGTCCGAAGGCGTTGCCCCCTGCATTCCGGCGATCCCCCATGAGGTCCAGGAGTGCATCCGCGGTCACCATCGCAGGAATATTCCCCTGGACGATGACACTGATCCAGCCCTGGTCGCCAAGACGGCTGCACAGGTCTGCGATATCATCCCCTGAGAGTTCGGGTGAGAGGGTAACTCCCGGACAGTGGGGGGCCATCGCTATGGCCGCCCGGGCATTGAAGATGTTCAGGTCCGGCCCCCCCGTCACCCGTATCCCGGGGGCAATCGCCCGGATAGGCCCTGCATACATGGCCCCCTCAACCATCACCTCCCCGAGGCCGGCGTCCCGGAGAGCAGGGAGGAGATGGTATGCCTTCCGGGTGAACTCCGGCACCGGCACCCGTGGCCATTTCCAGGCAAACCGTACCCGATCCTCCCTGCACTCCGCCAGCGCCCGAAACAGTTCTGATTCCATCCCTGCCGGGTCTGCCTCAAAGAAGACACGGTCACACCCTGCCTGCACCGCTGCAGCGACCGATTCGATCTCGTTGCAGAAGACCCCAAGTTCCGGTACCCGGGGTGTTCGTGTCCCCTTCCGGGAAAGAGCCGGGAGGAGCGCAGCCAGCCTTCGGTCCGCCTCCATTCGCCGGTCAGCAGCCGGGAGAGAAAGGGCCATGAGGGCACGTTCCGCTGCAATGAAGAACTGCCGACGGAACTGGTTCAGCTGCCCGACAGGGATGAACAGGCCTCCGTCATAGGTCACTTCGAGGTCGCAGACCCGGAATGCCGTACCACCGGCCTTCCTGATCTGCCGGGTGACCTCCTCACTGCTTGTTGGCCGCGTCCCGGCTGGTTCCGGAATGAAGGCGGCGTCTTCGCGGACGGTGACCGGTTCCCTTCCCGGGAGCCTGAAGGTTCCCGTGAGGACCGGGGGAATCCCGGGAGCCACCGTGAGGCTGAGGTCGATTGGCACCGGGAACCTGCCGGCCGGTCCCGGGGCTCTCCTGATCGCTGCTGCTGTCCGTTCAAGCCGGGCACTCCGCGTCAGGTACAGCGCCATGCCCGGCCTGCACCCGGTCTGCTGCCGGATGACGAGCCCGGGGCCGATCCTCACCGGAGGATTCTGGATAACGAACCCGGACTCCTTCTGGTCACGGGGATCGATTCCCACGAGTCCGTCACCCTGTGCAGGTACCGTATCAGAAGCGACCGTGACCCGGGTCTCCTGCTCGCTGCAGGACCGGATCGTCCCGATGAAGAGCCCGCGGTTGTCCGGCCTGTCCCGGCCCATGAGTACCGGCCCGCGATCCCCGGAGAGGTAGCCACCGGTAAACCCGCGCGAGAATGCGGTGGCAAGGTCTTCCCTGTCCCGCTGGTCCGGGACGAATGTGCCGGCAGCAGCGGCATCGAGCGCTTTCCGGTATATCGAGACGACGACCGCCACGTAGTCCGGGGAGCGCATCCTCCCCTCGATCTTGAGCGCGGCAAACGGGCGCTTCACGAACTCAGCGAGGAGGGAATAGGTGCAGAGGTCTTTTGTCGAGAGGAGATAGTGCTCATGAAGTGGCAACGGGCTTGGATCGGCCATCCTCCCGTACTGATCGGCAGTTCCCGCAACGAGCGCATAATTTCTCCGGCAGGGCTGGGCACACGCCCCCCGGTTCCCGCTCCTGCCCCCGATTACCGATGAGAGGAGGCACTGGCCCGAGTACGCATAGCAGAGCGCCCCGTGTATAAATATCTCGATCCCCGGGCGGTCGCGGGCAGGGAGGGCAAAGATCCGGTCAATCTCGCCGAGACTCTGCTCGCGCGCGAGTACGGCACGGTCATACCCTTCCTGTTTCGCAAAGACTACCCCCTCCGGGCTTGCGATGGTGTACTGGGTGGAGGCGTGCCGCGGGAGATCGGGGACAACATCGCGGGCGATGGCGGCAACACCGGGGTCCTGGATGAGGACGGCATCAGCCCCCAGGGCGTACAGGTCATTGAGGTATGCGGCGACGTCCGGGAGTTCCCGGTCATGAACCAGGGTGTTGACCGCGACGTACACCCTGGCCCCGCGCAGGTGCGCATACGTGACAGCCTCGCCGATTTCAGCATCAGTGAAGTTGGCACTGTACTTCCGTGCCCCAAATCGCTTCCCGCCGATGTAGACCGCATCAGCTCCTGCATTGACGGAAGCGACAAGCGCGTCCATGGACCCTGCCGGCGCAAGGAGTTCGGGGATGTCGGGGTGCTCCTGGTGCATATCCTGCCGGGTACCTATCCGCCGGACCAGAGATAAAACCAGCAATCCCGGAGGCAGGATGGCACGGGAGCGATTGCTGCCATGATACAGGAAGACG
Organism: Methanoregulaceae archaeon; assembly: GCA_013331415.1. Taxonomy (GTDB): domain Archaea; phylum Halobacteriota; class Methanomicrobia; order Methanomicrobiales; family Methanospirillaceae; genus UBA9949; species UBA9949 sp10516u. Next base: position 3,971 of record DUGL01000022.1, read on the forward strand.
ATCCCCCAGCAATGCCGGACACCTGGTGAGCAGGGTACTTATATGGTCCGCAGCTCTATTCTCTCCCTATGCAGTGTGTCGCCTCTGTAGGAGACCCGCAATACATCAAGGATGCTGTTTTGGCCGGGGCCGATGCAATCGAGCTCCGGCTGGACCTCTTCCCGCAGGGCTGTACACCCGAACAGGTCCCCGGGCTCGCGAGGTGCCCCCTCCCCCTGATCATCACGGTGCGGAGCCGGCAGGAGGGCGGCAATTTCAGGGGGACTCCCGATGACTGGTGGACCCGGGTTCTGCCATGGCTCGAGTATGCGGCGTTCGTGGATATCGAACAGCAGTTCTCGATGCTCGCCCCCCCGATCC
>DUGL01000125.1:0-1465 GCA_013331415.1 Methanoregulaceae archaeon
TGCTGGGCGGTCGTGATGATCCCGATCGCCGTTCCTCTCAGCAGGGGAAAAACATTGGCGATCACTTCCGGGTTGAAGTCCACCCGGTATGGTTCGTAGATGATATCCGGATGCACCACGAGCGGAGTATGGCCGAAGTGGACGAGCACATCGGCATACCGGAGCAGGTCAAGCGCGGGGTCACAGGCCCCGTAGCAGGGATCCCCGCTGATAATGACAATAAACCCCGCCTCACGGATCTCATCAGCAATCCCAGCGGCCTGCCGTTTCAGGCCGGCCGGGAACTGGAGCGCCACGGTCTCTGCCCCCCGCTCCCGCAGCCGGGTGATGAGATCAGAAGTACCGGTCAACCACACGCACCCTGTCAGTGACCTCGACGGTTACGAGTACCTTGTACGGCCTTCCGATATCAGCATTCCCCCGCCGTATGGCAAAGCAGATGTCAGCGACTTCTGCACCCGTTTTATCAAGGGCGGCAAGGAGCGCCCTCGTAGTACCGCCGGTGCTGATCACATCGTCGACGATCACGACCCGCTCCCCTTCCTGCACGCCGTTCAAGAAGAGCTGGCCCTTCGAGTACCCGGTCATCTGGTGCACGGCTATCTCGCCAGGGAGCTGGTATTCCCGTTTCCTCACGATATTGAGGGGCAGGTCAGTCATGCTCGAGATGATTGCCCCGATGGGGATACCCATTGCCTCAGCCGCCACAATGCGGTTCACCCCCTGGAGATCGAGGACCTTGATCATCGCGGTCGCGACCTCCCGGAGCACTGACGGGTCAAGAGACGGGACACCATCGGTGATCGGGTGGATGAAGTAGTTGTAGTCACCACGCTGTACGATCGGGCAGGTTTCCAGTGAATTAATCAGCCGTTTCAGCATACTGATCACCAATTTCTTCCAGGAATGCATCAATGGTCTCTGCATGCACGTGGGGCATGCACACGATCCGGAGGTGGCCGCTCCGGGTAAACGAGACCTGCCACGGGGCAGGTACCGGGTGCCCGGGGCGCATGAAGGTGGCGACATTCACGTCAGGGGTCACCACCCTCCTGATGCCATAGCTCTCCATCCCATCTATCAGTCGCCGGGTGTTCTTCATGCACCCCTGCACAACTGCTTTCATCCCCTCAAATCCCAGGTACTCGAGCACGGCAAGCGCTCCTGCCACCGATGCCCCGGGCCGGGTCCCGGAGAGGGTAAACTCCTGCTTGACCGTGAGGTACGGCGTGTCGACCGAGAGCGAACAGAGGTCGCGTTCATCACGGAGCAGGAGACAGCCTGCCGGGATAGTGCTCATCCCCATCTTGTGGGGGTCGACCGCGATGCTCATCACCCCCGGGAGCGCAAAATCGAATGCCGGGGGGTCTGGCAGGAACGGGAGGACCATGCCGCCGAACGCTGCATCGACATGGAAGAAGATACCCCGCTCCTGTGCAAGGGCAGCGAGGTCCCGGATGGGATC
>DUGL01000125.1:1522-4944 GCA_013331415.1 Methanoregulaceae archaeon
CCGAGCATATCGCAGGCCTTGATAAAAGAGAAGTGACCTGATTCCGGGATAACGACGTTTGGTGAGGGTATTCCCGCTGTTGCCCTGGCGATCCGGAGCGCCTGGATGTTGGACTCGGTCCCTCCGGTGGTGGCATACCCGCAGGCCCCGGGATAGTGGAAGAGTGTGCCGAGCCGCTCGATCAGCAGCCGTTCGATCGAAGCGGTTCCGGGAAATAACCCGGGATCCCCGAGGTTGGTCTCCATGAACAGGGTATGGGCACGGATAGCTACCGGGTGGGGCGGGGTGCACATCGAGCTCAGGATATACTGGTGATCGGTGTCCTCCTGCCGCTTTGACGCGAGAAAAGAGAAGAGTGTGTCGATGGGAAGCCCGTTACTGCGCATGCGACCTTCTCGCACTCTCGAGAATGATCCGCTGCTCGGTCCGTGCCACCGTCTCGCGTATCTTCGCAACAGCATCGATATTTGCCGACACGCTCGCAATCCCGTGCTCGACCAGCCATTCCACCATCGGGGGCTCAGACCCTGCCTGCCCGCAGATAGAGCACTCGACACCGTGCTCGCGGCAGACCTGGATCGCCCCGTCAATCAGCGCGAGCACCGCCGGGTGTTTCGGCTGGTACATACTGGCAACGTGCTCGTTGTTCCGGTCGATGGCAAGGGTGTACTGGACGAGGTCGTTTGTCCCAAACGATGCGAAATCGATCCCGGCATGGATAAACTCCTCGATCATCAGGGCGCTTGACGGGATCTCGATCATGATGCCGAGTGTTACTGCCTGTACATCGACTCCCCATTCAGCCATCATCTGCCGGGCCGCGATGAATTCGTCGGGGTGGGAGACCATCGGGAACATGACACCGAGGTTGTCGTACCCCTGCTCCCAGAGTCGCCTGAACGTTTCCACCTGGAGGCGGAACTGGTCGGGACTCTGGAGATCCCGCCGGATCCCGCGCCAGCCGAGCATCGGGTTGTGCTCGTGGGGCTCGTTCTCCCCGCCAGCCATGTTCCGGAACTCATCAGTAGGAGCATCGAGCGTCCGTACCCAGACAGGTTTACCACGGAAGGCGTCAAGCACGATCCGGATACCCCGGGAGAGCTCCTCGATGAACTCCTCCTCTTTGCCGTTGGTGATAAACCAGCCCGGCGTCTTGTTCAGCCCGAGGATCAGGTGCTCGATCCGGAGAAGGCCGACCCCGTCGGCACCGGTTGCGGCAGCCCGTGCGGCTGCCCCCGGGATCGAGACGTTCACCTTGACAGACGTTGCGGTGATCAGGGGTGATGCAGCCACCGGCATGCCATGCACCGGGGCAGCGGCTGGTTTTTCCATTGCCCCGTCATAGACAAACCCTTTCTCACCGTCAACCGTGACGAGCTGCCCGGGTTTGAGGGTGCTCGTGGCGTTCCTCGTACCCACAACCGCGGGCGTCCCAAGCTCCCTGCTCACGATAGCAGCGTGGCAGGTCATCCCCCCTTCATCGGTCACGATTGCAGCAACCTTCTGCATGGCCGGGACCATGTCCGGGTTTGTCATCCGCGTGACGAGGATGTCCCCCTGGCTCACCGACCCTGTGTCCTTAACGTCATGGATGATCACGACCCGCCCGGTCGCGATACCCGGTGAAGCCCCCTGCCCTTTCACGATGATCTTCCCTCCTCCTGTCCCGGTCGTTGAGGGGGCGCTGATCGACCGGATCGTGGTGATGGGCCGGGACTGGAGGATGTAGAGGGTATTGCCGACAATACCCCACTCGACGTCCTGCGGGACCCCGTAGTGGGTCTCTGCCACCTTGCCGTACGCAGCGAGCCGGGTAACCTCATCGTCAGTGAGGACTGCTGCCTCCTGCCGGTCGAGAGCGACATCCTGCGTCCTCGTGCCATGCTCGCCGTCAGAAACGATCTCGATCGTCTTTCTCGCAATGAGCCGGTCGATAACCTTCCCGGTCCGCTGGTCAAAGACATACTTGTCCGGGGATACCGAGCCCGACACCACCGATTCCCCGAGCCCCCAGGACCCTTCGATGATGGTGAGGGGTTCACCCGTGACCGGGTGAGAGGTGAACATCACTCCGGCCTTTTCCGCGTTGATCAGCTGCTGGACAACGACAGCTATGTTGACACTCCGGTCATCAAAGCCCTGTTTTGCACGGTAGTAGACAGCCCGGGCTCCATACAGCGAGGCCCAGCATTTATGGACTGCTTCCAGGAGATTCTTCTCCCCCCTGATATTGAGGTAGGTCTCCTGCTGCCCCGCGAAACTTGCATCCGGGAGGTCTTCTGCGGTTGCGCTCGACCGGACAGCGACGACCATGTTTCCGCCGTCAAGTTTCCGGTAGGCTTCCCGGACGTGTTTTTTCAGGGATTCCGGCATCTTCGCTTTCATTACTGCTGCCCGGGCTTTTTGTGCAGCCTGTTCAAGCGCCTTGTTATCGTCGACGTTCAGGTTCTCGAGTTCCGAAAAGAGCGTCCGTTCAAGCCCGGTCCCGACCAGGAAGTTGCGAAAAGCCCTGCTGGTGACCACGAACCCCCCGGGCACCGGGAGCCCGAGCGAGGACATCTCTCCCAGCGATGCCCCCTTTCCTCCCACCGCAGCAATATCCTCTTTGCGAATCTCTTCAAGCCACAGAACATCAGGCATCTCCTTCATGCACGCACCACTAGTATCTCACCTTTCATCTGCTTAATAAATTATCATCGTTTTTTACCTGAAAACCGCCTCTGCGTTGTTCATCAGGGGTGCCGGAGAGGGGAATGTCTCATGTACGTCCTGATTCCCGCTTTCGTCCCGGGCAACAAAAAGTGCAAGAAGAAGACTGAAAAGCTCTGTCAGCTACATAGTATGGGTTTTAGTGTGAGCTTCAGGATACTGGTCAGCGATTCGCTGGCTGAAGAAGGGCTTGAGCTGCTCAGATCCGAGTTCCCGGTTGATGTGAAGACCGAACTCCCGGAAGACGAGCTCATATCAATCATCGGTGATTATGACGCGCTCCTTGTCCGGAGCGGGACCGAGGTAACGGCACGGGTGATCGAGGCAGGTAAAAAGCTCCGGTTCATCGGCAGGGCCGGTGCCGGGGTGGACAATATCGATATGGAGGCAGCCACCCGGAAGGGAATCATTGTCGCGAATGCCCCTGAGGGGAACACTCTCGCCGCAACAGAGCATACCATGGCAATGATGCTCTCCCTTGCGCGCAACATACCGCAGGCGAACGAGTCCCTCAAGAAGAAGGAGTGGAAACGCTCGAAGTTCATGGGTGTCGAGCTGAACGAGAAGACCCTTGGCATCGTGGGGCTTGGCCGGATCGGCCGGGAGATCGCGAAGCGGGCAAACGCGATGGGCATGCATTGTGCCGGGTACGACCCGTTCATCAGCAAAGATCGGGCCTCACAGATGGGGGTCGAGGTCCTCTCGCTCGAGGA
>DUGL01000125.1:4955-5641 GCA_013331415.1 Methanoregulaceae archaeon
AGCATCGCCACGATGAAGGACGGCGTCAGGATCATCAACTGCGCCCGCGGGGGTATCATCGATGAGAAAGCCCTCTATGACGCGATCAAAGCCGGGAAGGTTGCGGGTGCAGCGCTGGATGTCTTCGAGGAAGAGCCCCCCCTCAATTCGCCCCTGCTCACCCTCGACCAGGTCATCACGACCCCCCACCTCGGTGCGAGCACGGTCGAGGCTCAGACAAATGTCGCGGTCTCTATCGCAAAGCAGTGCAGCGCTGTACTGAGGGGTGGGTCGGCCAAGTACATCGTGAACGCCCCGATCATCCCTGCGGAGTATGCGGATACCATTGAACCCTTTGCGTACCTCACCGAGAAGATGGCCCGGTTCCTCTCCCAGCTCGTTGGAGGACGGGTGGAACGCGTGGAGTTCACCTATAGCGGAGAGCTCTCGTCACTGGGTACCAATACCCGGTTCATCACCCGGATGGCGCTCAAGGGGCTCCTCGACCCCATCCTGCAGGTGCCGGTAAACATCGTGAATGCCGAGTTCATCGCCAAGGAACGGGGTATCAGCTATGCAGAGACCACGACCCCTGATTCCGGGGGCTTCAAGAGCCTGGTCACCATCAGGGTCAGGACTGACCAGATGGAGGAGACGATGAGCGGGACCGTCTTCTTCAAGGGCAGGAGCCGGATCGTCTCCATCGG
>DUGL01000190.1 GCA_013331415.1 Methanoregulaceae archaeon
GGTACGATGCGATACGGCATCTCCCGGATGCCGATCGGGAACGGGATAAAAAGATGATCGACACAGCGTATGAAGAATCCGTGCAGAAGATCCGGGAGGGAGAGCCTTCGACCGGGAACCAGCCATCCCCCGCCGGCCCTGATGATGATTCTGGCGGGGCTGAAGAATAATCGTACAAAAGAGCTATGGCACAGACACTCTCATCGCGGGATATGGCGATCCTTGAAAAGCTTGCCCCCGAACTCTGCGACCCGCTCTGTCCGGGCTCAGGGCACCGGGTCGCGTCGGTCCTCCCCCCGGCATCCAACCATGCTTCACGCGACGATACCGACTTTCTCCATCGTATCGAGCAGCTCTCCCCCGATGAACTCGCGTATCTGGCCGACCTTATTATCGAGGGGAGGGAGAGTATCAACTGCGTGCGGGCAGAACACATCGTCCTGTTCGGCGAACTGGTTGCAGAAAAGATCTCCCGGGAGCGGGCTGAGCGGATCATCTCCATTTACGCATCCGATGGTGCATGCGGCCAGGAGGCATCCACCTTATGACCAGCATGTCATCCCCTTCCCTACAGGGAAGCCAACCACGGAGAACCGTTTTACGAAGAACGTGCAACCCGGCACTTTCATCATGGATGCGTGATCCTGCAGGGATCAGGTGATTCTTTTTTCGAGAAGGTACGGGGGGGTTTTCTGAGATTGGTCCCGGGATTGCCGATACCCCCGGAAGCATGCACCAGGGGAATTTCCAGGGAGGGAAAAAAGAGAGGCCAGCCGGCACGGTTTCGTCCCGGTTTTTTCCCGTCCCTGCCTGGATGGACCCAGGGTTTGGCCCATTCTCGTAATCATGGAGGAGGAAGGTTTCTGGTATCTGAACACAAGAGTCTCTCCCACTTCACGAGCGATGATGGCGCCCGCGAGCTCTCCTGCAACGACAGCCTGACGGGCTCGGTGGTCACCTCGAAAGGAGTGAGATTTTTTGTATCCTTTACGCGGTCTGACGGTGTGTGGTGCCGATTCCGGTTTTTTCGTCCGGGAAACGTCCATGACCAGGATGTCTTCAATGGCAGCATATGCATATCGTGTTCTGTCCATGTTCCGTTCCCTGTACACCCGGTTCCCGATAGAAATTCCCCTGTATATACCAGCATGAAATCTCTATGGGCACAGGAACATATACCGGACATTCATTTATTAATCACGAGCACGAGGATTCATCGGTCTGATAAACATCCATTTCCCGGGTCCTGTGCCTGACGTGACGATTCAACTGACACGTACCCACTGCAGATAAAACACGAAGCGCTACCCCTGCTGCAAGGGAAGAGAATGCAGAAGTATCAGACAGGTTTATCCAGAATATGATTTCAGGTTCCGGCTGACTGGTAATCCCAGGGACAGAACCCCGATTCTCACCCGGGGCATCCTGATATGGCAACCCGCAGATGCATCTGCCAGGAACCTTGTTCACCTGGAGCCCCTGCTCCTCGACCCCCATAATGGACGAACAGTCAGAGATGCACTACGCACGGTGAAATACCAGACCAGAGAAAAGACAGGAAACGATGCGCCGACCGGGACTCGAACNNTGATAACCACTACACTATCGGCGCACAGTGCTCTCTACAATATGCAGTAAACAATTATAAGGGTATCGAATCATCGCCTGAACAGAGTACGTCCCGCCCCCGCCCACATATCCACGAGGTGTCTGGCAGGACCGGGGAGCCACCTGACTCTGTGGGGGAGAAATGGACGGTGTTCCAACATCTTAATTAAAGTACCCCGCCAGATCTCATGCAGATGATCCCCCTCGTGCACGATCTCTCTGGTAAGAACGTGGTGATTTTTGGTGGGGGTCGTGTGGGGGCACGCAAAGCCGCGTTCTTCCTGCCGGAAACAGAGGTAACGGTCATATCGCACTCATTTTCACCGCTCCTCTCCGGACTGGGAGGGCAGCGTATCACCCTTGACCTCTCGTCCCTCGATGACCGTGAACTTACCCACCTGCTTGACGGAGTATTCCTTGCTGTTGCCGCCACTCCTGATCAGGACCTCAATAACCGTATCGGGAAGATCTGCCGGGAGCAGGGAATCCTCTTCAACAACGCGGCAGGAGAACCCGGTGATATCCTCATCCCCTCTGTTATCCGGGGTGAGCACCACCTCCTTGCCATCAGCACCAGGGGAGCGAGCCCTGCTGTTGCCCGGTTCCTCAGAGAGCACCTTGAGGCAAGTCTCCCGGACCTTGACAGGATGATTACCCTCCAGGAGCGGCTCCGCACGGCTCTCCGGGAAAAGGAATCGGACCCCGAGAGGAGGAGAACGATCACACGGCAGGCCCTCCATGATCCATCCCTCTGGGAAGCACTTGCGAAAGGTGAAGAGCTTGCATGGCGAATAGTGCAGGAGAGGTACCTGCAGTGAACGACGTCCTCTTCACCTCCATCGCCGTTGCCGGGCTGAGCCACCATACCGCAACGGTTGATATGCTCGAGGCGTTCAGGTTCCCTGATGAAGAAGCTTTTTTGCGCAAGGCGAAAGACCGGTTCCGCGGGATGCTGCTCCTCCAGACCTGCAACCGGATTGAGATCCTTGTCCATGGCGAGGCGTCATCCCTGGTATCCCTCCTGCAGGAGGAAGGCCGAAAGAACTTTTCTATCCTCTCCGGGATCGATGCGCTCCGTCACCTCCTTGAACTCGCTGCCGGCATGGATTCGATGATTGTCGGAGAGGACCAGATCATCGGGCAGCTGAAGGCCTCGCTTGCCCTGGCAAAGGAGACCGGGACAGTAAGTCCGGCCCTTGACCTCTGCGTGAACAAGGCGGTGCATACCGGTGTGGAGGTGCGAAGACAGACCCAGATCAACCGCGGCGCGGTCTCCATTGGTTCGGCAGCGGTCCTGCTTGCCGAGGAGCAGCTGGGAACTCTCGCAGGGAAACGGATCCTTGTCGTGGGATCAGGCGAGATGGGTATGCTCGTCGCGCAAGCTCTCGCCGCAAAGCACCTCACTGCCATCTACGTGGCAAACAGGACATTTTGGAGGGCTGCATCCCTTGCCAAAAAGATTGGCGGGAAAGCAGTCAGGTTAGACGACCTGCCCCGCTACATGCTCCTGTCGGACGTTGTCATCTCCTGCACCTCCGCTCCCCACCCGGTCATCCACTGCGATGAACTGCGGGAGGCGATGCGGGGACGGTGCTGGCCGCTCGAAGGCCATCCCCGCCCGCTCATCCTCATCGATATCGCACAGCCCCGGGATGTTGAGGAGGGGGCTGGCGAGATTGACGGCGTCCACCTCTTTACCATCGACAGCCTCCGGAAGATAAACGAAGACACGATGAACACCCGGAGAAGCGAGGCTGAAAAAGCCCAGCGCTACCTTGATGGGGAGCTCACCCAGTTTATCCGGCTCCTCAACGGGAAAGCTGCCGATGACACGCTCGCCATCCTCCACAGCTGGGCGGATGCGATCCGGCAGCGGGAGCGTGACCGGGCAATCGGACGTATCGGGACCGCTGATGAGAAGACCCGCGAGGTAGTCGATGACCTCTCACGGGCACTGGTGAGCAAGATACTCTCAGATGTGACCATCTCCATCAGGCTCTGTGCCGAGGACGGTGACCTCTCGTATGCCGAGTCGCTGGTCTCTGCCATCACACGAGGTGAGAAACTATGTTTCCGCAACAACGAATGAGGAGACTCAGGGGATCGTTGATCCGGCCTTTCCTCCATGAACACCGGGTCCACACGAGGGATCTCGTTTTTCCCCTCTTCTTCGATGAGACCATAGAGCGCCCTGTGCCTATACAGTCCATGCCGGGCCAGTTCCGGCATCCCCTCTCTGCTGCCGGGGATGTTGTGATCAGGGTACAACAGCAGGGAATCGGTGCGGTCCTGGTATTCGGTATCCCGGCACGGAAGGATTCGCAGGCATCAGAAGCCTGGAATCCCGGTGGTGTTGTCCAGGAGGCGGTAAGGGCAATGAAGCGAGCTGCCCCGGACATGCTCGTCATCACCGATGTCTGCGCCTGCGAATACACGGACCATGGTCACTGCGGGATCGTGGGGGAAGGCCGCTCGGGCCCGGACCTGCTGAACGATCCCTCCCTTGAACTCATGGCAAAAATTGCCGTCAGCCATGCGAAAGCAGGGTCTGATATCGTGGCCCCGTCCTGCATGCTGGACGGGATGGTTGCGGTCATCAGGGCGGCACTCGATGAAGCCGGGTTTTTGGATGTCGGCATCATGTCCTATTCCACCAAGTTTGCGAGTGCCCTCTACGGACCGTTCCGGGAGGCTGCCGGTTCGGCGTACAGCTTCGGGGACCGGGGCACCTACCAGGTCCATCCCGGGAACGCCCGGGAAGCTATCCGTGAATCAGCAATCGATGCAACAGAGGGGGCGGACATCCTGATGGTGAAGCCGGGCGGGTTTTACCTTGATATTGTCGCCGCTGTGCGGGATCTCGGCCTCCCGGTGGCGGTATACCAGGTGAGCGGGGAATACGCGATGATCAAAGCAGCGGCGGAACAGGGGTGGATCGATGAGCGAAAGGTCGTCCTGGAGAGCCTCCTCTGCATAAAACGGGCCGGTGCAGACCTGATCATCACCTACTTTGCCATGGATGCAGCGGGGTGGCTCGATGAAGAGCAGTGATATGTTTGAAGATGCAAAGACGCTGATGCCCGGCGGGGTCAGCAGCCCGGTCCGGGCGATACGCCCGTTCCCGTTCTATACCCAATCTGCACGGGGGAGCAGGATCACCACAATCGATGGCCCCACCCTCATTGACTGCTGCATGGCATACGGCCCCCTGATCCTCGGCCATGCCCATCCGGAGGTCATGGAAGCGATCCTGTCCCGTGTCCGGGACGGATGGCTCTACGGGACACCCATCCCGCTCGAGCCGCAGTACGCCAGGCTGCTCATTGATGACCATCCGGGAATGGAGATGCTCCGTTTCGTCTCGAGCGGGTCTGAGGCCACGATGGCAGCCATCCGGGTAGCGAGGGGCTTTACCGGGAGGCCGGATATCGTCAAGGTCGAGGGGGGGTTCCACGGAGCCCATGACGGAGTGCTGGTCCAGGCAGGATCCGGGGCGACGACACTCGGGATTCCTGACTCGGCAGGGGTCCTTGCTGACGTCGTGTCCCACACCCGGCAGGTGCCGTACAATGACCTTGAAGCCCTTGAAGGGCTCCTTGCAGGGAACAAGACTATCGGGGCATTCATCCTGGAACCCGTGCTCGGCAATATCGGGCCTGTCCTCCCTGACCGGGACTACCTCGCCGGGGTCAGGGAGATCACCCGTGCCCACGACGTGCTCCTCATCTTTGACGAAGTGATCACGGGATACCGGCTTGGTATCGGGGGTGCACAGAACCTGTACGGGGTGAAGCCGGACCTCACGACACTCGGGAAGATCATCGGTGGTGGGCTCCCGATCGGTGCATTTGGTGGGAGGCGGGAGATCATGGAGCTGATCGCTCCTGCCGGGCCGGTCTACCAGGCAGGGACGTTCTCCGGTAACCCGCTCTCGCTCTCGGCCGGCATGGCAGCCATCACCTGGCTCCACGACCACCCGGAGATCTACCAGCGCCTCGAGGATTCCACGCGTTCCATCGGTGAGGGGACCAGCAGGAAGGCCGGATCTTTTGTCCGGATCGGATCCATGTTCAAGTTCTTCTTCAGGGAAGCGCCGCCACGAAACTACCGTGAAGCAAAAGAGTGCGACACTGGCAGGTTCACATCGTTCTGGTCTGCCATGCTGAAGTCCGGTATCTTCCTCCCGCCCTCTCAGTTCGAGACCAACTTCATCTCGGCAGCCCATGACGAGCAGGATATCGCGACGATCAGATCAGCATACCAGGCATGTCTGTGAGGATTGGAACACGGGGGAGCAGGCTCGCCCTGGCACAGGCGGAACGGGTGGCTGCCCTCCTCCTGGATTCAGGTCACGATTCCGAGATCGTTATCATCACCACCGAAGGAGATACGGCACTGGGCGTACCTCTCCACGAGATAGGCGGGCAGGGGGTTTTTGTGCGGGCCCTTGATGACGCCGTCCTTTCCGGCAGGATCGATTGTGCCGTCCATTCCATGAAAGACATCCCTGCGCGGCGGCCGGCAGGTCTTGCGACCTGTGCCATCCTTACGCGCGACTCCCCGGCGGACTTCCTTGCCCATACGATATCCCATAGAGAAATCCGGGTTATCGGGACATCGAGTACGAGGAGAAAGGCCCAGCTCCTGCGCCATATGGGGGATGTGGATGTCCGGCAGTTGCGAGGGAACGTCGATACCCGGCTCCGGAAACTCGCCGAAAGCCAGTACGATGCGATCGTGCTTGCAGAGGCCGGTATGGAGCGGTTGGGGCTCACCATCCCGGGAACACGGCTCTCCCCTGATACGTTCGTCCCTTCCCCGAACCAGGGAACGATTGCCGTGGTGTGCAGGGATGAGCCAGCGCTCTGCAGGATCTTGTTGCCTCTCGACCATCCCGACACCCGGACCGATGTGGGGATCGAGCGGGTCGTGATGGAGGAGGTCGGTGGCGGGTGCTTCACTCCGCAGGGCATCCATGCACAAAACGGGCACCTCATTGCAGAGATCCTCTCTCTCGATGGGAAGCGGCAGGTGCGCAGGGAGGCAGACATCTCCTCGACAGAGCAGGCACGGGTTTTCGGGCAGGAGCTCCGGCGCGAGGGGAAAGAACTGATCAGGGAAGCATACGAGAGGCTTGGGATTCGTGATGAACGGTAAGGTATACCTGGTGGGTGCCGGGCCCGGGGGGGAGGGATTCCTCACGCTCCGGGCACGTGCAGTGATCGATGCGGCAGAAGTGGTCCTCTATGACCAGCTCCCGGGCGAGGAGATCCTCGCATCGCTGCCGGCACAGGCAGAGAAGATAGATTGCGGTAAGTACGGGTCCGAGCATACGCTTGAGCAGGACGAGATCGAGGAACTCCTGATCCGGAAAGCGAAGGAAGGCAAGGTGGTGGTCAGGCTCAAGGGAGGAGATCCGTTCCTGTTCGGGCGTGGCGGCGAGGAACTTGAAGTACTCAGGGAAGCGGGCATCGACGTCGAGCTGGTCCCAGGGATCTCCAGTGCGCTCGCGGTCCCGGGTGCTGTCGGCATCCCGCTCACCCACCGGAAATTTGCATCATCGGTCACCGTCATCACCGGCCACGAGGATCCGGCAAAGGAGGAATCAGCGCTTGACTGGGCGGTCCTTGCCCGGCAGCGGGGCACCCTGGTGATCCTGATGGGAGTAAAAAACCTCCCCGCCATCGCTGCTTCGCTCATCAGCCAGGGAAAAGACCCGGATACCCCGGTTGCCATCATCGAGCGGGGGCTCAGAAGAGACCAGCGGGTGACAACCGGGGCGCTCGCACGGATCGGGGAGATTGCCCGGCAGACCGGTGTCAGGCCTCCGGCTGTGATCGTGATAGGGGGCGTCGTCTCACTCTACGAAGAGGGAAAAGAGATAATTCCTCTCTGATTCTTCCCGGGGACGAGGGTATCCAAGTCTTAATACCTTACAACAACCCTACTTTAGGAAGGTATGAAGATGACCCTGCCCGGCGGACCCACCAAAGAGGAGATCATGGCGGTCTCCCTTGCAAAACTCTCCCTTCGCCGGGATGATGTCTTTGTCGATATCGGCTGCGGGACCGGCGCGGTCTCGGTGCAGGCAGCCCCCCAGGTCATGCAGGTATATGCCGTGGATCTCCGGGAGGAGGCGGTCTCCTGCACCCGCGATGCAGCACGAGAACGCGGAATAGCAAATATTGATGTCCGGCTGGGGCATGGTGCAGACCTCCTCGAAAAACTTCCCCGGGCAGATGCCCTGTTCATGGGCGGTTCGCGTGACCTCGGAAAGATCCTCTCCCTCGCTGCTGATAAGAGGGTCCGCTCCATCGTGGTCAATGCCGTCCTTCTCAGGACGCTTCATGATGCAGTCACCACGATGCAGGAGCTCGGAATATTTACGGAAGTTGTCCAGGTTATGATAGCACGTTCGTACCCGCTTGCCAGCGGGCTCATGTTCAGGCCGCTTGACCCGGTCTGGATCATTGTCGGAGGGAGCCAGTGCTGATCGGGCTGGGCCTTGGCCCCGGTGAACCGGAGTACCTGACCATCCGGGCTGTCCGGATCCTCCGCGAGGCGGACGCTGTCTTTGTCCCGGGGACCATTGCACAGGAGCTGGTCGCCCCGTACCGCGAGGCAGAGGTCCTCGATTTTCCCATGACCGGGGATGAAGCGCGTATCCGTGCCTGCATCGAGCAGCATGCTGACCGCATTGCCCCCTTCGCACGGTCCGGGGTGGCGGTGCTCGGGATACTCGGGGATCCCAACTTTTTCTCCACCTACTCCCGGCTGGTCAGCGTGATGCGGGAGCGGCATCCCGATATCGGGTGCAGGACCGAGCCCGGCATCAGTGCTATCACTGCGTTCGCATCGGTCGCAGGGCTCTCCCTCTCCGGGGGGTTCGTTGTCACTGACGGTGCCGCTCCGACCCGGTCCCGCATCATGCTCAAGGTGCGGCGACCACGCCAGGTCGCAGAGACCCTCAGGACTGAGGGGTACCGAACCTTTGTGCTGGTGGAGCGGATGTGCCTGGACGAGACGCGGGTCTATCGTGATGAGGAGCTCCCTGAAGAGTGTGACTACATGAGTGTCCTGTACGCGGAGCGCTGACATGTCTCCTGTCTACTTTGTGGGTGCAGGTCCGGGCGACCCGGACCTGATCACGGTCCGCGGAATGGATCTCGTCACCCGTGCCGATCTGCTCATCTACACCGGATCCCTCGTCAACCCGGAGCTCGTGAACCGTTCGGGGGCACGGATCAAACTCGACAGCTGGGGAAAGACGCTCGAGGAGATCGTGCCCCTGATGGTGGAGCATGCACAGCAGGGGGCCCTGGTGGTACGCCTCCATTCCGGCGATCCGTCCCTGTACGGGGCAATCGTCGAGCAGATGCAGCGGCTCGGGGATGAGGGGGTGACCTGCGAGGTCATACCCGGGGTCTCATCACTCTTTGCAGCGGCAGCGGCGCTCCGGACCCAGCTCACGCTCGGCGGGGTTGCCGAGAGCCTGATCGTGACGCGGCCTGCAGGAAAGACGCTTGAAAAAGACGAGATCCACGAGCTCTCGGCACACGCTGCAACCATGGTCTTCTTTCTCGGGGCTGACCGGATCGCTGATATTGTTGCTAAACTACAGTATCCTCTCACAACCCCTGCAGCAGTGATCTACCATGCAAGCTGGCCGGACCAGAAGATCATCAGGGGGACCCTTGCCGATATCGCGGGGAAAGCAGATGAGGCAGGGATATCCCGGTCAGCGCTCCTGCTGATCGGGGGCGTTCTCGACCCCGCGGTATCCGGTCACCACAGGTCGGTGCTGTACTCATGAAGCGGGCAGTCATCTACCTCCCGCGATTCTCCCTCCCGGCAGAGCGGGTGGCCTCTGTGCTTGGGGCTGACCTCATTGCCTATTCTCCCACCGCATTCCAGGAGACCGTTCCCCACTATCCGCAGATCGCGGCCGTGATGTCCATGGGTATTGCTGTACGCGGTATAGCCCCGCACCTGCATGACAAGTGGACAGACCCGGTGCTCGTCCTGGTCACCCCGGACCTCCGCCTCGCCATCCCGGTGACCGGAGGTCACCACGGGGCGAACGCGATGGCCCGGGAACTCGCATCCCTGGGCGCAGTCCCTGTCATCACGACTGCAACCGAGCGGGCCGGTGTTCCTTCCGTCGAAGGTATAGCAGCCTCGGAAGGGTGCGTCCTCGTCAATTGCGCTGCAGCAAAGCCGGTCAATGCCGCTTTCCTCGATGGCACTGCAGGGGTATACGCTGTGGCTGGCCCGTGCGTGATCATTGCCGGGAGAGACACGGCCATCCTGCTGGCAGACGGGACCTACAGTGTCGGTATCGGCTGCCGGAAAGGAGCCCCGGCCCGGGACATCGAGGCGGCGGTGCAGTCCGCCCTTGCGGCTGCAGGTATCAGCAGCCGGGATGTGTACGTCTATGCCACCACCGCCAAGAAGCTGCACGAGAGCGGGATCCTTGAGGCAGTCCGGGCTCTTGGAGGGGCCCTCCTCTGCCTCGATGACCAGACGCTCGGCATGCATCCCCCGCAGAGCCCCTCCCGGGCATCGCAGATCGGGCTTTCCGGCGTCGCGGAGCCCTGTGCACTCGCTGCATCGAAGAGAAAGGAGCTGGTCCTTGAAAAAACAGTCAATGGGGGGGTCACGGTTGCCATCGCACGATAATCCGGCAGGGAAACTCTCCATTGTCGGGATAGGGCCCGGGAGCACTGACCAGCTCTCCGCCAGTGCACGCCATGCCATCGAAGAGTCAGATATCATCATCGGGAATGACACCTACCTCTCCCAGCTCGGGCCGCTCGTACAGGGAAAAGAGGTGATCAGGAGCAGGATGGGAGAGGAGGTGGATCGGGCCAGGCGGTCGATTGACCTTGCCCGGACCCGGACCGTCTCCATCGTGAGCGGGGGTGACGCCGGCGTCTACGGCATGGCGAGCATTGTCCTCGAGGTGCTCGAGCATACAGGGTGCGATATCCCCTGGGAGGTCATTCCCGGGGTGACTGCGGCACAAGCGGCAGCTGCACGGCTCGGGTCTCCCCTCTCAGGGGATTTTGTCACCATCAGCCTCTCTGACCTGCTCACCCCAATCGAGGTGATTGAAAAAAGGCTCCATGCCGCATTTTCCATGGGAACGCCCGTCGTGCTCTACAACCCAAAGAGCCGGGGGAGACCACATAACTTTGCACGGGCCATGGAGATAGCAGGGGGCTACCGTTCGCCTTCCACGCCAGTAGGCATTGTCAGGAACGTATACCGGCCCGGGGAAGAGGTCATGGTGGTCACGCTGGGAGAGATCGGAGAGGCCGAACCCAGGGTGGATATGCACACAACAGTGATTGTTGGCGGTGAAGAGAGCAGGATATGGAGGATCGGGCAGGATGTCAAAGGAATCATCACCCCGCGGGGATACCACAGGAAGTACCTATACTGATCTCGGCGCATCGACGGCCGAGGCATACGGGATCTCGCTCGCGAGCAGGCTGCTCGCCAGGAAAGAGGTTGGCAATGCAGGCTACGAGGACCGCGTCCGGCAGCGGTGTTCTGTCGCTGTCGGTGATTTTACCATGGCCGGGCTGCTCCGGTTCTGCAACCAGCCGGTGCAGGCCGGCCTTGCCGCGCTCGCGCTCGCTGCCCCGATCATAACAGACATCCGGATGGTCCAGGTCGGCATCCAGAAGAAGGGGCATGCAAGCCCGGTGACCTGTGTCCTCGACAGGGGAGCAGAACTCGCTGCCGAACAGGGCATCACCCGGAGCAGGGCCGGGATACTTGCGCACCGGGACCAGCTCACCGGGGCAGTCGTGGTGATTGGGAACGCCCCCTCCGCCCTGCTCTCGCTCTGCGACCTGGTACGGGAGGGGATCCGGCCGGCACTCATTATCGGGACCCCGGTCGGTTTTGTGAAAGCAGCAGAGTCAAAAGAAGAACTCCGCACCCTTTCAGTACCATCAATCTCCAATGAAGGTACCCGCGGCGGAACCCCGGTTGCGGTAGCTGCGATGAACGAGATCATCACGATATATGCCGAGCTCACGCGCGATTCCTGAGAGCATCACCGACCCGGTGACCGGGTTTCACTACCCGGAGGCATGGGTCTCTGCCTGCCCTGATCCTGAAGATCTCTCCCTGGTCCGGGCCGGTCTCGCTGTTCTCACCTCAACGGGGACTATTCTCAAACGGGGATTTACCACCGGGACCACCGCTGCAGCCTGCTGTAAGGCGGCGATCCTCTCCACCACCAGGGAAGTTTCCGGAGTTACGGTGACCATCCCCTGCGGACTTACGGTCACAGTACCGGTTTCCGGGTCCGGAGGCCGTGCCACCTGCCGGAAATATGCAGGTGATTATCCGTCAGATGCCACGGCAGGGATGCTGTTTGTCGCGGAGTTCGGGCCAAAAACGATCGGGATCGAACTGATGCCGGGAGAAGGTGTCGGCAGGTTCGTGCGGGACACCCCCCGCTACCGGGCCGGCCAGCCGGCGATCAGCAGGCCGGCACAGGAGTGTATCTTCACGGCCATGGAAGAAGCGCTCGCAGAGACCAGCCTTTCCGGGGCCCGGGTTGTGCTTACGCTCCCGGAAGGTGTCAGTATCGGCGCAGGGACCCTCAACCCCCGTGTCGGCATCGTGGGAGGGATCTCGCTCCTGGGGACGACCGGGCTCGTTGAACCCTGGGATGACCACCTTACCGCATCAGTCCTGGAGCGGGTCAGGGTTGCCGAACGGGTCGTGCTCACCACAGGGCGGACCGGGCTTCGCTCTGCGCGGCTCCTCTTCCCCGACCACGAAGTGATCCTTGCCGGGGCGAAGATACGGGAGGGGCTCTCGGTGGCACCCCGGGAGGTCATCCTCTGCGGGCTGCCCGGGCTGATCCTCAAGTTTTTCTGCCCGGATATTCTGGAAGGGACCGGGTTTGCAACCGTAGAAGAACTCTCATTTCACCCGGATTTTGAGGAGCGTATGGAAAAGGCGTTCCGGATTGCAAGGGAACAGTATCCTTCCCTCCGGGTTGTTGTGATAGACCGGAAGGGGATCATCATCGGAGACTCCGGATGAAGATCGTAGGGACCGGCTGCGGGCCGGGACTGCTCACCGAAGAGGCGATCCGGGCTGTCTCCGGGGCGACGCTGCTCATGGGTTCCCGGCGGGCACTGGATCTTGTATCCCGGTTCATCCCTGAGGGATGCGAGGTCAGGGTCGTCACCAGTTTCACATCGCTGTCGGTTCCTGACCATGCCGTGGTCCTCTCTACCGGGGATCCCCAGCTTGCTGGTCTCGGTTTCCTGGGGGGGGAGATCATCCCCGGGATCTCGTCGCTCCAGCTGGCCGCCTCACGCCTGCACATCCCCCTTGAGACCGTGGTTGTGGTCGATGCCCATGGCAGGGATCATGACATCGCAGCTGCGGCTATTGCGAGCGAACTGGAACGCGGGAGACGGGTCTTTGTCATCGCGGATCCCGCGTTTGCAATCACCGATTTGCGTGCGCATCTTGCAGGATGTGATCAGGATCTCGCTATCGCCCTGTGCGAGGACCTCGGGTATCCGGAAGAGCGGATATCACGGGGGACAATCGCTGATCCCCCGGTTCCCCGATCACGCCTGTTTGTGGTCTTTCTGGGCAGATTTCCCTGATAAATCCGGTTTTTACTCGTATCTTACTAAAAGG
>DUGL01000212.1:0-2025 GCA_013331415.1 Methanoregulaceae archaeon
GCGATCATCGCCAGGGTAGGGTAGCAGTGACGGTTGTTGTAGTGGTTGGTGATCCAAGCATAATCGATATCCTTGGACTCTGCGAGCTTACAGTAATTGACCACCTGCTTGACATTCACATTGCCAGGCACAAATTCTATTCCATACGTTGTCAAGGTTCGTTCACCTCACTGTAACATATCAGGCACAAAATTAAATACCTTATGATTTTCAGTTCCCGATCTCCCGATATGATCGGGAGATTGCAGGAACGGGCAGGATTAATCTCTGTTTTACCCTTTTTCAGTCGGGGACAGGGGGGGCGCTCTCTCTTTCCGGGGATCACGGGTCCGGTTCCTCTCGAACCAGTACCCCAAATGAAGGGTCCATAGTCTTTTTTTCTCCGGGCGCCAATGGTATTCTGACGTAAATTCCCGGACAGGAAAAAGGGATGGAGAACGGAAGATGAGAGTATTACTGGTTGGTATCGGCGGGGCAGGGTGCCGTATTGCCGATACCATCCATGCATTCGACCAGAAGTCACGCGCCCTGCGCTGTACGGATGGTATTGCATTCGACAGTGATGCTGACACCCTGACAGGCCTTCGTGCCCTGCCACAAAACCAGGCAATCTATGCTCAGGCCCTTGACCTTCACGATGACAAGACTGCCCCCCACGCCTTCCCGGATGATGAGGTCATCACGCGGCTCCAGTCCCTTGATCCGGGAGATATCGACGCGCTGTTCATCTGCTGCGGCCTCGGGGGCAGCATGGCAGGACGTGCGCCCTCGCTGATACAGAGGATCAGGGAGGGTATGGTCGAACCGGTGTTCGGCATCTGTACCCTCCCCTGCAGCAGGGAAGGGGAAGAGGTCGCTGCGCGGGCTGCAAACCAGATCGATGCGCTCCTTCCTGTGCTGGATGCGATGATCCTTTTTGACAATGAGATCTGGTACGAACGGATGAAGGATGATCACGAACCGGAACATGAGAGCAGCGAGATCGATCTTGTTCTCTCCCGGGTCCGCCCGGCTGTACCACAGCCAACAGTCGCAAGGGGGTATGCCGGGATCAACAGGATGATCGCAACGAGAGTGGGGCTCCTGCTGCGTGCAGGAGAGGTGAGTGAGAAGCCCGGTGCGGAGGTTGGGGAGGTTGCGCTTGATGCAGGGGAGATCGTCAATACCCTGCGGGGAATGGGGTTGGCTGCTATCGGGTACGCACGGGACGTCGTACCCCCACTCCAGCCCGACCTGATCAGGAGACTCCGGCCGGCAGGCCATTCTGTCCAGGGCAGCCATGAGAGTGCCTCCCGCATTGTAACGCTGGGAAAGAGAGCAGTGAGTCAGGATATGTCCGTATCCTGCGAGCTTGCCCGTGCAGAAAAGGCCCTTGTCCTTATCGCCGGTCCTCCTCACGAGATGAGTATGCGGGGCTACATGGCGATACGGCACTGGATCGATCGGAGTATCCGCGGGGTTGAGGTACGCGCGGGAGACTACCCGGTCTCCGGTACACGGTTCGTCGCCGTAGTTGTCCTGTTGTCCGGTCTCACGGATATTGCCCGTGTTCAGGAACTGCGTTCCATCCGCGACAGGAAAATCACGGAGCAGCCTCTTTTCCCAGGCCAGGGGGAATAATCCCGGCTCACCCACCATCTACAATTCGTGAGAACGGAATGTTGCCTGCCCCGATCTCTGTCCTGATCGGGATCCCCTTCTCAAAGATATGGGCGACATAGTTCATCCCGGAATAGGAGATGATAGAGAGTCGGTAGGGATCCGACGGAATGTTGAAGGGTGCGGTGCCTATCGTAACCGGGAAGACAAAACCGCTCTTGCGCATCTGCGCTACCGTCTCGCGCACCGGCCCTTCTGCTGCTGCAGGCACCTCACGGACGTTTGCGAGCGCGATGCCGCTCCCGGTACTGACCATGGACGAGATCGAGGTCAACCCTGCCGATATGAACAGCTGCAGGGGATCGATGGTGGTGCCGCGGTACCCGATCAGATCGATGAACCGGATAGGTTCGCCATGTTCTACGG
>DUGL01000212.1:2099-9139 GCA_013331415.1 Methanoregulaceae archaeon
CCACAGCGGGCAGCAGCCACGCCTTCAAACGCTTCGAGTATCTCGTCAATCCGATCTTCAGGCACGATGGAGAGGTTGTAGGCAACGTCTCCGGTCTGGGTGACCGGGTCGAACGTGCTCCGGTAGGCGAGGCGTTCAAGCCGTGAGATGATGAACCCGACCCGTTCCCCGACAAGGGCACTCTCGGTCTCGGCTATGCCATACGGGGTGAGGATGCGGCCCATGTTCCCAACCTTCTCGGTAAACCCCATATCATCGAGATACCGGAGATGGTACTGTACTGCGCGGTCACTCAGGACAAAACCACGCTCTGCCATCAGCTCCGACAGCCGTTTTGCCCCCATCGGCTCCTGGTGCTCCTTTAAAATCCTGAGAATCTCGATGTACTTCCGCTCAGTCCTGATCATCAGCTTCACCGTGCCCGGACAACACCGCTGCTGTCCTGGTAGCGCCCCTCATAGGTCTGCCCTGCACCGAGTATCTCGTGGAGGATCATCTGTACCACGCGATCATTCTTTTCCAGCCGAATCACGTCACTCCCCATGTTCACGAGCCCGAGGGTGAGTTGTCCGCGAAAACCGGGGTCCACGAACCCGGCGGTCACCAGAACACCCCGGCGTCCGTACGAGGACCGGGTCCTGATGGTGGCAGCGAGGTCTGCCGGGAGCTCTACCCATTCGAGGGAATGGACAAGCGTACAGAAGCCCGGATGCAGACAGGTCTCTTCGGCCACCCTGAGATCATAGGACGCCGGCTGCTGGCATTCATTCCCATACGGCCGGATTACCAGTGTGCCATCCGTGCCCTGCTCCCCAAGTCTCCTGAGTATTTCCCGTGAAGAGAGTATCATCCCATAGAGTACTATCCCGGAAAATGCTTAATATCTTATGATACCAATGAGGAGGACGGATCCATGGGGTAGAGGATATCCTCCTGGGCTTCGGACCCAGGGACGCGGGTTCGATTCCCGCTGGGTCCGCTTTATCGGGCGAAAATCCTGTGCATCTGAGTCATGCTCTTCATATATTCCATGGGTTCCAGGGCAAAAGCCCAGTACTACAAGACAGTACGCGGCGGCCAGGGTATCCCTGAATCCCTTGAAAAACCGGATTCCCCATCCCCTGCAACCTGTCTCCTGGAAAATCCGGGAATTTATCCGTGGAGAGTTATATCAGAGACCCCCGCGCCTTCCATGCGAACGACCGCCACTCCTCCTCCGGAAGACAAGAATGGCTCCGATAACTGCAACCACCCCGATCCCTGCAATCGAAAAGAGCATCCAGTTGAAATTCCGTTTCATCGGTATTTCTAGGGACGGGGTCATGTTCGATGAACTGATCTCCTGTTCGATTGTCACTTCATGATACCCGTCCTTCTCTGCCGTGATGGTATACGGCAGGTCCACTCGCAGAAGAACCGGAAGTGTCCCCCTGTCACTGGTGAACCCTGCCTCCTCTCCATTCAGGCTGATCTTCACACCGGGAACCGGGCTTGCCGATCCTTCAACCGTCCTTATGGTGATGTTCTCCTTCCGATACAGGAGCTCAGTGACGACATCTTCTCCCTGAATTGCCACGACAAGAGGCTGCCTTGCCGGAACATATCTGGGATGCTGCACCTCCAGAATATACCGGCCAGCGGTGATATTTGTGAGGACAGCCCGCCCGTAACGGCCGGTCGTTCCTGCGGTGACATTATCGACAAGGATAAAAGCACCTTCCACCGGATCATTCTCCTCGTTATAGACCGAAACGAAGATGGTGAAAGGGGCTTTTGTGACAGGGATGGTGAGGAATGCCGTGTCACTCTCCACTATCTGGCGTCCGTTATAATCCTCGTATCCCTCCATCACGACCCTGATCAGGTACACCTTCCCTCTTGGCATTGGGAGGGTAATCACCCCTTTTGGATCCGTGACTCCCCGTTCAATCCCTTCGACAAACACCCGGGCTCCGGCCAGGGGGTTGCCGGTATCTCCGTCTTTTACCACGATCGAGAACCGGTCATCCCGGAAGAGCATTACCTGCACATCTTTTCCGGAAATTCCAATGTCAACCGCCATACTGGCTGGCTGATAATGCTCGGCATCAGTCTCGATACGGTAGGACGTCCTTGACTGGACTACAAATCCGGCAGTCCCGTTTGAATCCGATACAACCCTACTGTCCGATCCGTCACCTTCGAGCGTTACACTTACGCCGGGAACAGGATCCAGGGTATCTGCATCGTACAGATGAACTGAAAGGGCAATCTTTGCCTTCTGCAACTCAACGAGGATCTGGGTGGTATTTTCACCAATGTCCCCCTCCCAGGGATCATACCCGAATTTCTCTACTTTGAGGGGTATCACTTCAGTTCCCGGGGAGAAGACCTCAATGGTACCTGAATCATCGGTCTTCCCGATAAGGGTATTATTGGCATACACAAGAGCCCCCGCGAGGGGGGTGATATTCTCCTCTTTTTCAAAGACCTGTACAGTCACCGCAGCGCCCCAGGCGATCCCTGTAACGATAAGCACAAAGAAGATGGCAATGAAGAGATTAACTCCGCATCTCTGCATAGTCTGATATCGGTGGTTATCTGCTATAAACTATGATTGTCCAAAGGAAGCCAAAGATTGAAAAAGGACTGGAGAAAGGGGAAAGAATCCCCCTTTCACACCCATGTCGTTTCGTGCGGAACGCGGTCGAGCAGCATTCCCTCCACGAGCACCGGCATGAGCGTCCTGCCCTCTTCAATGGCCTTCTGGAGGCGCCATGCCCGCTCTGCATAGAGGGTGAAGATAGGCTCACCCTTCTCCACCCTGCTCCCCTTCTTTGCGTGCAGGAGGATCCCTGCAGCCCGGTCATGGGGCGCTCCTGCAGTCCGGGCAAGGGAGATCAGGGCCTTGTTGTTCAGCTCGATCACGTACCCTGACGCGGGAGCGTTGACCACGAACTCGTACTTTCCCGGTACGATATCATCAGCGGTGACGCTGGCATCTCCACCCTGGATCTCGATGATCTCCCTGAATTTTTTCAGGGCGGCACCACTCCTGAGAATCTCCTTTGCCAGCTGGGTTCCCGTTCCCCGCGGCGCTTTTCCGGACATTTCGAGTGCTATCCCGGCAATGGCAAGGCTCTTTTGCAGGAGGGAGCCGGGTGTTTCCCCGCCTTCGAGGATCCGCAGTGCCTCGGCGACCTCGAGGTTCGGCCCGATACTCCTCCCGACCGGAGAGTCGCCGTATGTCAGGGCGCATTCCACGTGCATGTTCAGCCGCTCGCCGATCTCGATGAACTCCCGGGCAAGCTTCCGGCCTTCCTGGATATTCGGGACCTTGGCATGCTCCCCGACCGGTATATCGATCACCACGATGTCGGCGCCAACAGCAAACTTCTTTGCCATAACGCTCGCGATCATCTGGCCACGGGCATCGATCCGGAACGGGTACTCCTGGACGATGATATGATCATCGGCAGGAGCAATGTTCGTTGAACCACCCCAGACAATCGCAGCCCCGACCTTGAGGGTCATCTTCTGGACTTCTGTGGCCGAAAATTCGACCGGTGCGAGAACCTCCATAAGGTCCGCGGTACCTCCTGCCCCGGTGATAGCCCGGGAACTGGTCTTTGGTATTTTCAGCCCGCTGGCCGCGATGATGGGAACGACGAGAAGCGTGATCTTGTTTCCCGGAACCCCCCCTATCGAGTGCTTGTCCACGATCGGGTGGGTATGGAAGGTGAGACGCTCCCCCGTATCCACCATCGCACGGGTGAGGTGTTCGACCTCATCCATGTCCATCTCGTTGATGTAACAGGCGATGACATAGGCGGTCAGCTCTGCTGGAGAGAGGTCTTCGCTGACAACGTCCCTGATGATCGCATACGTCTCATCCTTCGTGAGACGCAACCCGTCCATCTTCTTCCTGATAAAGTCAAGGGAGATCGGCCGGTCCGCAATCCTGACCTCGACACTACTCTGCTCATCGACACCCAGTTTCTCATTCGTTATCCGGTAGATACCAACCGTGCCTGCCGGGATGATTGATGTGGTAGTGTCCAGAAATGCTGCAACGGAGACCCCGGTCTTCTCGTTGAGGATCTGGACACGGTCTCCTGCGAGAACCCCGATGTTCCGGGCATCCTCGATGTTCAGGAGGACTTCCCGGGTTCCGATATCGACCAGTTTTACCGTGAGCTTCATACTGCAGTTCTCCCTGCTCCCTTTCTGTTACGCGATCCGTACAGCAAAGCTGCTCGCGTACCGCACGGGCATTGTAAAGAACTGGGGGATGCCCCTATATGCTCTTTTTTATCCCGGCCAGCCGTGCGATGCATCGGTCAGATAACCAGGGGGATCAACCTTTGCACCGGCTCCCGGGGCTCATGAAGGATTACGTGCTGGTCACGTCCTTCTGGCAGGAGAATACAGCAAGCTGCCGCAGGTAACGTGCGAAAAAAAGAGAGGTTTTGGGGTTAGTGCTTGCGCACGATGAGGAATGCCACTGCGCCAAGCCCAATCAGTGCAACAAGTGCACCGAATCCGGGTGTGGTGGGGGTTGGAGTGGGGGGTGTCGTCACCGGGGCCGTGGTCACCGGGGGCGTGGTTGGTGGCACGGTGGTCGGAATGGTGGTCGGCACATGCTCAACAACCGTGAAGAGCGTCGTTGCGGTTACGTCCTGGGCAGTCTGGAGCCCGATTGCGGTAACCTGAACAATGTACTCATCGGCCTTGAAGAGCGTTGCGTCAACCGGGAATGACCAGGTGTTGAAGCCCTCGGTTCCCCTGACAACCTTCACGGTGCCGGAAGCTCCGCTGAACTCTCCGGTCGCTTCCTTCGGGGTTGGTCCGAATGACGAGGAGTAGATCTCAACGAGCAGCTCATCATCGACTGCAAGGTTGGTGGTTCCCCTGATCTCGAACTTGTCGCCGACCATCTTCTGGGTGACCGGGGTGATCCGGATCTCAGGTACCTCTACCAGGAACTGGAGCTTGGTGTAGGTATCATCGATGGCTGCATTGTCCATGGCAATGGTCAGTGCATTGGCTGCGTCAGATCCCTGCAGACTCCCTGCTCCTAAGAGCGCGAAGAGGTTGGACCACCGTACCGGATAGGCTCCGACAACGAAGTTGCCCTGGATGATGACATCGAAGAGGTCGTTGTACATCGGGTGCTGGACGACGACGAAGTACTGGCCGCTGGTCATCTGGGACGTAAGGGCACCGGAAACCTCGTACTCGAAAGTTCCGTCGTCATTGACGCTCTCGGTAGCGCGGGTCGCATAGTTCTTGCCCATGATCCAGATGGCTACACCCTGTGAGGGCTGGCCTTCTGCAACACCACGGATGAATACATCATCACCCTGGGCTACGGTCGACTGGGACACCTGTGCGGTCACGAACGGCTTCCTGATGATGATGGAAACAGTGCCGTACTGGGTTCCAGCGAGCTGGTCCCTGGCGTTGGGGGTCGAGACTGCGTAAATCGTGTAGGTCCCTGCATCGATGTTGAGGTTCGCGGTCTGCCACTTGTACTCCCATGTGTTGTCATCGTTCACGGTCGTTGTGGTGAACAGTGGCGGGAGGATGAACGGGTTAACCGCTTGCCGCGGGTTGGTCAGGAGTCCACCGTTGTTGGGCAGATTCGGACCGGTGATGAACAGGTAGACCTCCTCGGTCTCTGAGTTGGTCCCGGAGAGTTTGACCTCCTGTCCGAGGAAGTAGCTCTGGTCGCCAGCCGCGACTATCGTCACGGTCCCCTTCTCTACATTGACATGAACTTCGTCTGACCTGAACTGGCCGGCGAAGTTGTTCTCAACACGGATGGTGTACTTCTTGTCATCGGTGTCCGGTCCGGTCGTGAATCCGACGGTCCGGGTTCCCGATGAGGAGGTGGTGATCCGTGCATAGTACACAACACCGTTGCTCGGTGCTGGTGCTACATCCTGCTTGATAGTGCGGCCTGCACCGCCCTCATACTGGTATGCACCGATGGTGTACGGCCCTGCAGCAGGGTCCTGTGCAACGCCATCCTGGTTCATGGCAATCATCGGGGGAAGCTTAGTGGGATCAGTCATACCGCTGGTTCCCTTGACCCAGACGTAATACCGCTCATTCGGCCTGCCGGTAACCGTCACCGAGAACTGGTTGCCGCGGACCACAGTATCCTTGCTGGCCTCGATCTTCACGGTGTCACCGGTGATCGCAACAGTCTTGAGTGCGCTCACGGTCTTGCCAGTGTAGTCGGTGCCGTCAGGTGCCTTGTAGTTGTCCTTGATCCTGTTCAGGATCAGCTCGGCACTTATCGTGTAGGTTCCTGCCTTGTACAGGCGGGAGCCTGCCTCGGTAAAGGTCGTGTCCCATCCATTGGCGGCCGGGGCCGTGGGTACCCAGTACCAGAGCGAGCTGGTAACAACCTGGCCGGTCAGGCCCTTTGTGTCTGTGAGGGGTGCGGCGAAACTGCCACGCAGTGCGGTATAGGTAGATCCATCAGCTGTCTTCACCTTGATAGTGACGAACCCGTCCGTTGCAAGAGCCCCGGGCCTGTTCGTGACAGAGTAGGTGTTGGTCTCAACCCTGAAGTTCAGGATCTCGCCAGCCACAACCTGCTTGCCCGTCACATCACGGCCGCCGGTGGCGCTCTGGGCCCAGACCTTGATGTCCATGTTGGGGTCAACCACGTTGAATGCAACGCCCTGGTTGGCTCCGTTCCACCGATACCAGTTGCCAGTCCTTCCGACAAAATCGGCAGGTGCAACATAGAAGCTAGCAGGAGTTCCTACTGCTATGATATAGTTCGGTGTGTCAGTGGCGGGAACAGTCCCCGATGCAAACCATGCTATCTGCGGGAATCCGCCTACAGCAAGAGTTACATCGAGGTTTTCTTCACCAATGAACACATCTCCGCCCTGCGCAATCTGGTTGAGCACTGCAGATGCCGGAAGAATCAGCATCGCGAGCGCTACCAGGGCAATCAGAGCAAGGCTAAAGCGCTTAGTCATCTTTGTCCTCCTTATACTCATGTCCAATTTTGAAACGTTCAATCCAATGCACACGTCCTG
>DUGL01000049.1:0-4276 GCA_013331415.1 Methanoregulaceae archaeon
GTATAGGGAACAATCGCAGCCTGGTTATCATGCTAGTTCTCTGAATCCACCTCTCTTCCTGGGAACGTGATCATTCCCTTCCGTCAGGACTATCTTGCATGCCCGCAAACAGGATGGACAGATGGAGTGCATCGCACTGGCGAGCGGGAGTTCCGGGAACTGCCTGTACATCGAGAGCAATGATGCAGCACTCCTCATCGATGCAGGCCTCTCCAGGAAGGAGATCCTGGCGCGGCTGGACCGGGCCGGGGGCAGGGCAGAGATCCTCCAGGCAATACTCGTCACCCATGAGCACATCGACCACCTGCGGGGGGTTTTCCCGCTCGCCCGCTCCCTGGGTATTCCCGTCTATGCAACAGGGGGGACCCTTCACGAGTTCATCCGGTGCCGTGGCAATACCGTGATGCCGGTGGAGCTGGTGCGGTGCCGCTTTGGCGAGTGCCAGACGATCGGGAACTTCAGAATCGAGGCCTGCCCGACCTCCCACGATGCCCGCGAACCCTGCGCCTTCCGGGTCGCGGAGGACGGGGTCTCGATCGGGTGCTGCACCGATACCGGAATCATCACCCCGGAGATGGAGGCATGGCTTGCCCGCTGCGATGCGCTGGTCCTTGAGAGCAACCACTGCCCGGAGATGCTCAGGGCCGGCCCCTATCCCGAGGTCCTCAAGCGGAGGATCCGGTCACGGCACGGCCACCTCTCGAACCCGGATGCCGCGAGCTGCATTCGAAACCTGGCTGCACAGCTCCACCACGTGATGCTCACGCACCTCTCGGAGGTCAACAATACCCCGGAAAAAGCACTGGTGAGCGCACGCGAGGGGGCCGGCCTCTTCATTGACGATCTTCTGATCACCCTCGCATCGAACCCTTGTCCCGGGCAGGAATGGCCGGGACGGATGAGTATCTGATTATCTGGTGCATACAGGAACCTTGCACCGACCGGGGGCCGGATATGATAACCCTTATTCCCTGCTCCGCCAAACCTGATGCAGACGGGGCCTTATATTGAATTTTCTTGAATTTGCGCGGGTATGCGAGGAGCTGGAGGGCATTCCCGGCCGCCTCGCCATGATCGATCGCATCAGCCGTGTCCTCCCCGACCTCCGTGATGATGAACTCCCGGTCTTCATCCGGTTCATCATGGGGAGGATATTCCCGGACTGGAGTCCCGAGAAGCTCGGTATCGGGCCCAATCTCCTGTATGAGGGTGTGGCATACGTGGCAGGAACCCGGAAAGAGGATGTTGTCGAGCGGATCAACCGCACGGGCGACGTTGGCAGGGCGGTGGAGGAGCTGCTGGGTAAGAAAGAGCAGACCTCGTTCTTTGCCGAGGACCTGGCCCTCCTCGATGTCTACCGGGACCTGACCAGCATCGCGAAGACGGGGGGTACCAGGTCCCAGCGCGAGAAGCTCCGGGTGGTGCGGCGGCTCTTCTCCAATGCACGGCCCCTCGAGGGACGGTACCTTGCCCGGATCATGCTCGAGGATCTCAGGATAGGTGTCGGGGAGGGGAATGTCCGGGAGGCGATCGCCCGGGCGTTTTCCGTCGACCCCTACCTTGTCGAGCATGCATTCCAGGCAAAGAACGACCTGGGGGAGGTCGCCCTCCTCGCAAAGGCAGGGGAGGAACGGTTGCGGGAGGTCCGTATCGCCCCCTTCCACCCGGTGAAGATGATGCTCGCCCAGCAGGGGAGTATCGCCAGCGCCATAGCCGAGAACGGGGAGATGGCAGCTGAGTACAAGTACGACGGGAGCAGGTTCCAGTTCCACAAGGAGGGAGGAACCTGCCGGATGTACTCGCGGAGACTCGAAGAGGTGACTGATGCACTCCCCGATATCGTCGAGATGCTCCAGCGTGCCACCGACCATGACGTGATCCTTGACGGCGAGGTGATCGCCATCCGGGGTGACCGGCCCCTGCCGTTCCAGAACGTGCTGAGGCGTTTCCGGAGAAAACACGATGTCGCATCGTTGCGAGAAGAGATCAGGATGGTGCCAAACGTCTTTGATATCCTCTACCTCGATGGCGGGACCCTCATCGGTCTCCCCCTGTCAGAACGCCGGGCGCGGCTCCAGGAGGTCGTCACCGATCATATCGCTCCCCAGGTAGTGAGTGACGACCCCGGAGAGATCGGGAAGATGTACGAGGATGCACTGGCTGCCGGTCATGAAGGGCTGATGCTCAAAGTGCCCGGATCTCCCTATACCCCCGGTGTGCGGGGGAAGAACTGGATCAAGGTCAAACCGGAGGTGGACACCCTCGATCTTGCTGTTATCGGTGCCGAATGGGGTGAGGGGAAGCGGGCGCACGTCTTTGGCTCGTTCCTCCTCGCCTGCCAGGACGAGGGGGTGCTGATCCCGCTCTCCAAGGTGGCCACCGGGTTTTCCGATGAGCAGCTCCAGGAGATGCATGCACTCCTCGCGGACCATGTGGTCAGCCAGTCGGGGAAAGAGGTGCAGTTCGAGCCATTCCTGGTGGTCGAGGCCGGCTATTCGGAGATCCAGAAGAGCCCCAACTACGCGGGAGGCTTTGCCCTCCGGTTCCCTCGGTTTGTAAGAATCCGCGACGACAAGGATATCGCCGAGATAGAGACCCTGGAGAGCATCCGCGAGCGGTATTTTCGCCAGCCAGGATCGGGATCGTAGAGGATCAGGCGAGACCGAAATCGGCGAGCATCTTTTGCGTCTTTATCTCAGGGAGGAGGGTGGAATGGCGGTCCCAGTCAGGAAACCCGGTGAAGTGGGCGGCACGTTGCACCGCCTCGGCAAGTGAGGAGAATTCAGCAGGTTCTGCCGCCATCGCCCGCCGGGCTGCCTCACGGACCACCCAGGTGCCGAGCGGGGCCCAGTACGAGGGATCCACGTTCCGGATGACAATCACCCGTGCGGACCGCTGTATCCGTGAAAGGTATTCGGTGACCGCAAGCCGCGCTGAGTAGTATGCCCCGGTGATCGGGGAGTATCCTGTTTTTTTCATCCCCTCCCGGTCACACACAACCATCGCTGTCTCGCCGGCCCAGAGGCTCCGCGGTCCCCACCGCTCGATCATCTCGTACCGCCAGTCACCCGGGATCAGGAGGAACGCGATCCTGTTTCCGAAGAGATCTGCTGCGTGGAGGCGGATTGACGGGACCGGGGCATACCGGGTGATCTCCTTTTTCTGTGCGGTGGACACCACGTCATCCACGGCCGTGATCGCCCAGCGGGTGGGAACAATCTTCCGTTTCCTGCCCAGCAGGCCGGCGGTCATCAGCGGGGTGATCCGGTAGACATCGATCCCGGACTGGTGAAGCAGAGTGCAGCCTTCCCCGGCGGGGAGGTCCGTGTCAGAAGTCACCCTGTCCACGGCACGATCGGTCGGGGGATGGTCGAGGACTGCGAGGCTTGCAATATCTCCCGCACAACCAACCGGGGCAGTCACCCGGTCAAAATCCGGCTGGAACCGGACCGGGCGGTCAAATACCGCATCGACCATGACCGGGCGCGGGGCAATTGCTATCTCCTGGACCTGGTCAAGATAGGAGTCGATCGTTGAGAGCCCCCTGATGGTCTCTGCCCGGAGCCGGACGATATCCTCTATCCCGAGTCCCTCTGCAAGCCATGCAGGAGGGTGGTCGCTGTCATGAACCAGCAGGGGACCGCCACACACCGATGGATACCCGGAGCTCCCGATAAAAACTGACGGAGCTGTCCCGCTATACGCAGTGACCGGTTTTTCCCGCACGAGGGCATGGAACCGCTCGGTGATCGGGCATCGTGCAAGCCCGCAGAGCCCCTTTCCTTTGCAGACCGCACAGAGCACCAGGGCTCACTCCGCAGGATGGGTAATCTTTACCCGTTCTCCAAGGTGGCGGATGAGCCGCTCGACGAAGTCATCCCATGCGACCAGCCCGTCCGGGATCATCCCCCCGATCTCATCGCCGATATCATCGTCCCGTTCATGGACCGCACGGGCAATGACTGAACCCGGGACAAACGATCCCTCCACGATCCCGTCCTCATCCCCATCGATGATCCCGAAGACCGGGATACCGAGGTGAGCTGCGATGTGCCCGCAGACAGCGGTGGTATCGTCGCCCACGCTCACGATACCACAGATACCAGGGGTGAGCCTGGTGTAAATCTGGTGTCCGCAGTGGTCAAGAAAGAGTACGCGCCCGGTTGCCAGCCGCTGCCTGCCCGGGGCGGGACCACGTGTCCGTATCTGCCCGCTCTTGCACCACACCCGCGAAAGGTCAGTGTACCGGTTCCCGCTGATCTTCTCAAGCCCATGG
>DUGL01000049.1:4408-5311 GCA_013331415.1 Methanoregulaceae archaeon
GATATTCCGGGCAAAATCATCGACCGGGCGGTTCCAGACATAGAGGGTCCCATCTGAACATTCCAGCTGGACCAGGCCCAGGGGGGAGAGCCGGGATGCAACGATCTCCCCGAATATCCGTCCCGACAGCGGGGTCTTCCCATGGTTTGCGAGGAGTGCAGACCCGTCCAGGTCGCGGAGCACCCTGCTCGGCGGGACACTGATAAACTCGCAGGGTATCCCGGACTCTTCTGCTGCTGTCCTTCCCATGACGCCTGATACAATGATCCGGGAAGGGCGGAGCCTCTCGACCAGGAACACCACGTCCCCGGCATCGAAGACCTCCGGTCCGTGGAGGACGAGCGTGCATAATTCGGGGTGGGGATCGGGCATAACGGGCAGTCTGCCGGGTTGTTCTACCGGCATAGTCCTGCTAAAACTGTGATTGCCACACGCATAAGAGTCACGGTTTGTGCCCACCGTGTGAATCACCGTTCCTGGCCCAGTACCCTGAAGACCCATCCTGATTTTTACTTTGTCTCTGCCTTGCCGGGCTGCCAGCCAGGCCACTAACCCGCTCAGGGGCTGCCATGAAGATGCATGCCATGGAGAGGAAAAGCGTAGGGAAAACAGCATCGGCATCGTTCCCGGTGACAGGGTTCGCACGATTATAAGGGAGAAAGGATGCGGATGCAGGCCGGCGGCAGGAGACCTTTCGGGAACAGTGGAGTTCATCGGGTAAGGGATGAGCAGGAATCAATCCGGCCCGGTACAGAGAGATCGGAGATGTCACGCGAGTCCAATGATACGATCGAAGGAAAAAATGTTATCGTATTCTGGTAAACAGTATCAGAGACCCTATCAGGAAGGCCACCATGATGACCATTACTCCGGGAAAGCCTGCAGTCTGCTGAGGCGGAAGGT
>DUGL01000168.1:0-1968 GCA_013331415.1 Methanoregulaceae archaeon
TGGCAGCTGCCCGAACGTTATGGTATCGATACCCCCGTCGACCTCGATAACCGATCCCGGCAGTGTTGCTCCAAACCCATCAGTGTTGGAATGAAACGTCAGGCCCATGAGCGGCCTGCCTATAACCTGCTCGATCCTTTTGAGGGATGCATCGTCGCCCCGGGCGGCTTCAAGCCGGACCGTTGCATCAGCATGCATCGAACTGATGATGATGATTGACCCCGGGGGTGCAAGGACGGTGAGGGCGTCAGCGATGAACCCGAATATATCGATTCCCAGCGGGATGTCGGTCATCTCGTTTGCCTTTTCTGAAACAAACCTGATGTCTTCGACATATGATTCCAGTCGTGCCCGGGCATCTTTCTGCCGGGAGAGGTCGGTGAACGAGGCGACGAACCCGAGAGGGTGGCCGGAATCGTCAGCCAGGGTGCTGACGTATACCCTGGCATCGAAGGTGGACCCGTCTTTCCGACGTGCCGTTGCCTGGCCCGCCCATATCCTCTCCCGGAAAAGCTCCCCGATCGCGTCGGGCGATGTTTCCGGTGAAACGATGAAGTCCGTGGCATATTTTCCTATCACTTCTTTCTCATCGGTATAGCCCCATATCGCGAGGCCTGCCGGGTTCGCATACTGGATCCGTCCTTCCGCATCACAGAGGGCAATGGGGCAGAGGGACGACTGGAGCGCTGCTTGCCGTATCCGGAGCAACGATGACACCTTCACCTGTTCCTGCTCGGCACGTCGCCGCATCACCGATTCGCGGATGGCACGTTCAAGCTGGATGCACTGCGACCTGAGCTGGAAGCCCTTGGGGAGGAAGAAATCCCCTCCGCCGGTGAGTGCCGCGATGACGACCTCTTCATTGTTCTGGTCTGAAAAGAAAAGGAACGGGATCCGGTGGTCTTTCGAACGGACATACCTGAGGAGCTCGATCCCGTTGCACCCTGGCATGGTGTAGTCGGATACGATTGCATCGTAGGTGTGCATATCGAGCATACTCTCTGCAACGTCCCCGGAAATGGCCGAATCAACGACCAGGTCACCTGATCCTTCAAGAAAATGTTTCACCAGTTCAAGGAATGCCCGATCGTCATCTGCATGCAGTACCCGGATCACGAAAACCACGGAACAATACCAGAGCTGTGCAGGCAGGTTTATTTAAGTATTGGTATACCGGGTTGTCAATGAAGTGTGGAGGAGATGGAACCATCCAAAGGGAGCAGTCGGGTCCCTGTCTGAAAAGAAGAGCCCGCTCTTCCCGGCGACACCTGCATTCTGTGCAGGTGCTTCATTGGTATCCGGGGGACAGCAGCCGGTTTTTGTGCCTGAGGGGAGCTGCACCCGGAATGATTCCCTCTCCAGACCGACATCCTCATACAGGAACCCGTCCCACGGATCGGGAAGGAGTAGCGGTATGGATCTCGCAGCGTTCTTCCGGGATGAGGGAATAGACTTTTTCTCCGAGGTAAGCATCGATGTTCTCCCGGATGTGGACCGGGAACCGGTACAACAGTTCTTCCCGGCCGCACGATCCGTGATCGTGTTTGGGAAGGAAGTCCCGGTACCGGTCTACCGGATGCCGGCACGGGAGAAGACCCGGGAGATGCTCCGGATCGCCGAGGCGCTCGATACCACCGCTGTCCGGCTCGCCGGGCGGTTGAACGCGGAGCATACCCCGGCCCTCCCTGTCCCGCTGTACCTGCCGGTCAGGATAATCGACGGGCGGGTCCAGGGGGTCGTCCGGCTGAAACATATTGCATCCGCCGGGGGGCTTGGAGAAGCGGGGAAGAATACCGTGCTCCTCACTCCCCGGTTCGGCCCGCGACTGTTGCTGCTCGGTGTCGTGACCGCACGCCAGGTCACGGAATCCGGAGAATCCGGAAAAGAAGGAGAACCGCCGCTCTGCACGGGATGCGGACGCTGTATCCAGGTATGCCCCACGGGAGCGCTCGGGCCGGAAGGAGTCGA
>DUGL01000168.1:2084-3245 GCA_013331415.1 Methanoregulaceae archaeon
AGAGACGTTCCCGGTCCTGCCTGCCCCCGTTCCCCCTGCTGATACCCCCTCCCCGCGTGATTCTTCCCGGTGACCCGTCAATGGTCACGCATACCCGGTGAACCTGCGGGGATCGGGGTAGTGCGGTCCGGTTCACCCGTTGAAATGGTGCCGGTCATAGGTCTGGCGGATGAACTCCTGTTTCCGGTGCCTGCTCCCATCGACCGGCGGTTTCAGGTACCCGATCTCAGGGGTCTGGAGGGCCGGGCAGAACGGGCAGAGGGCGGAATCGACATCGTTTGCCTTCTCCCGGACCGGGCAGTAGTACACCCCGTCGATGATCTCGACCTTGTCCCCACCCGGAAACGGCATCCCGGCCGGGTGGCCGGGGAGGCCCTGCACGAACATGCAGAACCCGGCCAGGAGGAATTTCAGGAAGCGGAGCCGGACCGATTCTGCATCCCCGGCAGAGCACTGTGCTGCCACCATCGTCCAGTAGTCACCCGCCTGTGGAGAAGGGGGGTCGTTCATATGAGCGAAACTCCCCTGCTGGTTCATGAGCCGGATCGTCTGCCAGGTCCCGTGCAGGTGGCCGGTGATGGTCTCTTCCAGTCTCTTCCGGTACGTGGGGCTGGTGTCCTGGATCGCACCGGTGAAATTCCATCGCATCTGCTGGAGGTCCCGGGGTGAGTATGAGAATACGATGGCAGAAATTGCCGAGCCGAGCTCGCCCCGTGTCTTTTGTGACCCGAGTCGCGAGCAGTTCTTCCCGATCAGTTCAGCATCCATCGATGAGATCACCGGAGAGTCCGGATCTTCTGGTGGTGAGCAATCTTTCGCATATCCTCTATGATGCGAGCTCTCTTCATGCTTCAGGCTTCAGCCCGAGCTTTTCCGGGAGCTCCCTGGCCCACGCGGAGATAGCGTCCCAGTCCCGGAAGTCGCCGACCGGGCCCTGCACTTTTTTCCACATCCATTTCTGGACGAATGGGAGTTTTTCCACGTCCACTTTCCCGGCAAAGAGTATCTCTTCAACCGGCTCCACGGCAGATATGGCTGCATGGAAGATCTGCATCGCAGCATCCTTCTCGGCGGGATTTTTCGATACCGGCGCGATACCAACACAGAACGCAGCGACCGGCACCTTCAGGAGGGCGTCATGGTGATACTTCAGGAATGCCC
>DUGL01000168.1:3348-3507 GCA_013331415.1 Methanoregulaceae archaeon
ATCTCGGCAGTCGATCCTCGCTGCGATGCATAGGCAACAAGAATGCGGGTGGACATGGTGGTTCCTCAGGGGTGAATATTGGCCCGCTCACTCATAAAGCGTGGGGATGGAGCCGGATCGTATTCCTTGCCAGATTCATTGGGGGTGATGCCGGGTGGC
>DUGL01000045.1 GCA_013331415.1 Methanoregulaceae archaeon
CCGCCGGAATAATGCTTCGCGCACCTGTGGGGAAGGTCAAAACCGTTTAATCCCCGGGTGCCTATATCATGATGACGATCACAGATGCTGGATATTGAAGATCTCCATGTAGAGATAGGGGACAGGGAGGTGCTCCATGATATCAACCTCCATATCGGGGAAGGAGAGACCCATGTCCTGATGGGCCCGAACGGGTCAGGGAAGACCACGCTCCTGCGGGCAATCATGGGGTTTGCCGGGCTCAGGGTGAAAGAGGGGACGATCACCTTCAAAGACCATGACATCACCCGGATGCCGCTGCATGAACGGGCACAGCTCGGGATGGGGCTGCTCTTCCAGCGGCCTCCCACGATAGCCGGCCTCAAGCTCGGCAAGCTCCTCGAGGTCACCTCAAAGGGTGACAGGGAGCGGGTGGACGAGTACGCCCGGTATCTCCACATGGATGCATTCCTCGACCGGTCGATCAACCTCGGGTTCTCGGGAGGGGAGATCAAGCGGAGCGAGGTGCTCCAGCTCATGATCCAGAAACCGGATTTCGTGATGCTGGACGAACCGGAGAGCGGTGTCGACCTCGAGAACATATCGCTCATTGGAAACGCCATCGCGAAGCTCGTGGACAAGGACGTCCACATCGTGAACAGGAAGAAGAGCGGGCTTGTGATCACGCATACCGGGTACATCCTCGATTACCTTGATGCCGACTTCGGGCATGTCATGTGTGACGGGGTTTTCCGGTGTCACGGGAACCCACGGGAGATACTCAAGGTGATCAAGACGTCCGGCTACAAGGAGTGCCTCGCATGCCAGAAGATATAGACCAGATGGAGAACCTGTCGGGTACAGAGCGGGATCGGCTTGCCCAGACCGGGCTTGAGGTGGAGATGAAGAACCGGTCCGGCAGTTTCTTCCAGGTCGACCAGGAGATCCGGCAGGCAGCATCGCTCGAGAAGGGTATCGAGGTCCTTGCCATCGGTGATGCCCTGAAGCGGTACGAGTGGCTGAACGACTATTACTGGAAACTCGTCCCCAGAGACAAGGACCAGTACACCCGGTTCGTTGCCGACCAGCCTGATCCCCGGGGGTTTGTGATCATCGCCCGGAAAGGGAGCAAAACGGTCTACCCCCTCCAGGCCTGCCTCTTCCTCTCGAAGACCCCGGTCCAGCATGTGCACAACCTTATCATCGCCGAGGAAGGCGCCGAGCTCCACATCATCTCCGGGTGTGCGAGCGCATCCTACACAAAGACCGGCTCCCACATCGGGGTGAGTGAATTTTTCATCGGCAAGGGGGCACACGTCACCTCGACCATGATCCACAACTGGGGTGAAGAGATCAGCGTCTTTCCCCGAAGCGCTGTTGTCGTGGAGGAGGACGGCGTCTTTCTCTCCAACTATGTCTGCATGCAGCCGGTCCGGAAGATCCAGATGGCCCCGGTCGCCTACCTCCGGGGGAGGAACGCACTGGCCCGGTTCTCAAGCATCACCGTGACCACACCCGGCTCGTCCATGGATCTCGGGGCCATCGTCCACCTCGCTGCCGAGGGTGCGACCGCTGAGCTCCTCACAAGGGCCATCACCACCGGGGGGACGCTGATCTCCCGGGGCATGATTGAAGGGGAGGTCGGCCATACCCGGGGCCATATCGAGTGCAAGGGACTCATCCTCAAGGACGGGGTCATCCATGCCATCCCCGAGATCAAGGGCAACGTGGTGGACACCGAGCTCTCGCACGAGGCAGCGGTGGGCAAGATCGCACGCGACGAGATCGAGTACCTCATGTCGCGGGGTCTCGATGAGGATGTGGCGACGGCGACGATCATCCGGGGGTTCCTGGACGTGAAGATGGAGGGGCTCCCGGCCGTGCTGCAGCAGCAGATCGATGCCGCAATCGATGCGGCTGAAAAGAGCGGGTTCTAGAGCAGGAATGGCAGACAGGGATCCATGGCAGGATGCCCGGGATCGGATGGTTGACACCCAGATCGCGTCCCGGGGGGTAACCGATATTCGCGTACTTGCAGCGATGCGGAAGGTCCCCCGTCACCTGTTCATCCCGGGGCCGGCCCGGGAGTCCGCGTACAGCGACTACCCGCTCCCTATCGGCCACGGCCAGACCATCTCGCAGCCCTACATCGTGGGGGTGATGACTGCGCTCCTCGCGCTCCGGGAACAGGACCGGGTGCTCGAGATCGGGGCCGGGAGCGGGTACCAGGCAGCAATCCTCGGGACAATTGCCCGCGAGGTCGTCTCGATCGAGCGTATCCCTGCGGTGGCAGAGCTCGCGAGAGAGAACCTCGCGCGTGCAGGCATGAGGAACGTGCGGGTGATCGTGGGGGATGGCACGAACGGGTATGCCGACGGGGCGCCGTATGACGCAATCATCGTGACCGCAGCGACCCCGGCTGTACCTGCCCCGCTGGTTACCCAGCTTGCGGAAGGGGGGCGGCTCGTGGCCCCGGTCGGCTCGCGGGACCTCCAGGAGCTGGTACGGCTGACGAAACGGGGGGGCCAGGTCACCCGGGAGACGTTTGGGGGCGTGGTCTTTGTCCCCCTCATCGGGGAGCACGGGTGGGAGGCGTGAGCAGGAACGGGAAGATCTACGATGTCACCCGGCCGCTCGCACCCGGCTGCGTGGTGTATCCCGGGGACATCGTGCCCCGGCTGGTCCAGCAGGACCAGGGGATGTACCGGGTCACCGATATCCGCATCAGCAGCCATTCCGGCACGCACATCGATGCTCCGTCGCACTACCTGGAGGAAGGCACCACCGTGGACGAGCTCCCGTTCTCTGCCCTGATGGGCTGGTGCCGGGTGGTCGATCTCTCCGGTGTCGAGGGAACGATCAATCCTGACAATCTCGGCGGGGTCATGGACGGGCCCCGGAAGGTCCTTTTGCGTACCTCGTTCTCCCATGACCTGGAGTTTCGCGAGGACTACCCGTCGCTCGGGCAGGAGGCGGCAGCGGTGCTTGCCGCCCGCGGGATCGACTGCATCGGGACGGACGGCCCGTCCATCGAGACGTTTGACTGCTCGGGGCAGGTGCACCGGACGCTGCTTGCATCCGGGGTCGTGATCATCGAGCTGCTCGACCTGCGGGGAGTACCCGAAGGGGACTACTGGATGATTGCCCTGCCCCTGCGGCTCAGGGGTCTTGACGGGTCGCCCTGCAGGGTGCTCCTGTTCGAGGGGTGGGACGAGGTGCCGGCATGGACATTATTCAAAACGCAATAACGAAACTCGAAGCCCGGATCCAGGGGTCCGGTGCCGAGGAGGGTATTGTCACCCTCGATACCGACCCGGACCGGGTCATCTGCCAGTTCGAGCGGGGAGCATGCATCAGGGCCAGGTTCGGGGGCCGGTCAGCGGAATTCGTGACCATGGACCCGCTCACGGCAACGACCCGGATAGGGTTCATGTTCGGGGCGCCGCTTGAGAAGCTGCCCCAGCGTGCAGCAGCAGGGGCGATCCTGAACGTTGCGGCAGGGTTCTTCTGCATCAGCCGGGTCCTGAAGGCATGTCCGCCGGAGTCCCACCGGGAGTGTCGCGCAGCGCTCCTCCGGGAGATCGGGAGCATGCGGGTGTACCCGGTCGGGATGGCCCCGATTGCTGCGGAACACTTCCCCAACCGGGCAGAGAGTCCCGGAG
>DUGL01000121.1:0-841 GCA_013331415.1 Methanoregulaceae archaeon
CTCGCGATACCATTCATCCTGCTGGTAGCAGCCCTGGTCTATGCAAAGAAACGTGCTCCCGACCCGGCCGCATTTGAGGATGAGCGAACACCTTCAACGGACCCATCGGGGTATTCCCGTGTCCTGCTCCCCTACGGCACCTTCACGGTCCTGACCATGGCAGGGTTTGCCGTCTTCCCGCTGATGGCCTACCACTTCAGCGCCGCATCTGTGGTCCCTGTCGCCCAGATCCCGGTCTTCTACGCCATCGCGATGGCCGTCGATGCACTCTTTGCCCTCATCATCGGGAGGCTCTATGACCGCATCGGGTTTTCTGTGCTGGTGACCGTACCACTCGCAAACATCCCAATCACTGCCCTGGCATTTACCGGCGGCTACTACGGCGCTCTCGCCGGGGCCGTCCTCTGGGGCATCTCCATGGGCGGGCAGGAGACCGTGCTCCGGGCAGCACTCGCCGACCTCACCGCTATCCGGAAGCGGGGGATGGCGTACGGTATCTTCAATACCCTCTACGGCGGGGCCTGGTTTGCCGGGAGCGTGGTGCTCGGGATCCTCTACGAGATGGACATCCGGGTGCTGATCGCCTACTCTGTCCTCATGCAGGTCGCGGCGTTCGGGGCGTTCTTCTGGCTCCGGAAAACAGCAGGGCTTCCGCGGAACGGCACCACCTCTTACGGCTGGAAATAAGGTGCACCTGCCTTTCAGGACGCAGGTTCGATGGATAACGGAACGGTTCATTGAAAATTGTGGCCTGGACCGGACCGGAATGAATGGAAAAAGGGTGAAACCCGATTCCATCGAAAAGGAACTTCCAGTACGAGCTGATCGCGACAAAAAAAAA
>DUGL01000121.1:918-1327 GCA_013331415.1 Methanoregulaceae archaeon
TCCACCACCGGTAGAGTACGTAAGCGACCGCACCAAGGATGATGAGGGGGATGATCGAGATGAGGATGATGATCAGACCGGCGGTGACGGCCAGGAATCCTGCGATGCTCTCGTTGATGACCGATACGAATGAGAAGCCTTCCCCGCCCCCGACCGGCTCGGGCTCCTGCAGCGCAACCGTGATGGTTGCATAGTCCACGCGGTTGTCGAGGTATTTCAGGCGGCCGTCGATCCGGTCAAGCTCGACCTGTACCCGCTCTATCTGGACCTGTACTTCGAGGATCTCGGATACATTCTCTGCCCGCTCCATGATCCGGTTATACTGGACCAGCTGGCTGGCAAGTGCAGTTCTCCGTGCCTGCAGGTCGACATACTCCTCGGTCAC
This sequence comes from Methanoregulaceae archaeon, assembly GCA_013331415.1. GTDB lineage: Archaea > Halobacteriota > Methanomicrobia > Methanomicrobiales > Methanospirillaceae > UBA9949 > UBA9949 sp10516u. Next base: position 1,304 of record DUGL01000121.1, read on the forward strand.
GTCATCCGCAGAGAGCGATTCCGA
>DUGL01000121.1:1491-6267 GCA_013331415.1 Methanoregulaceae archaeon
CCGGAAGCAGGAGTCATTGCAGGGACGGGATAGGATGAACTGCCACTCCCGGAAAACGGCAGGGAGGATCCCGGGTAGCTCTCAGATGCGAGGTCATATCTGTCAGATTGCGTACCCGTATTTTCCTCCCACGGCGTTGTGAGGCATCCTGCACCGATCAGCAGGAGGACGAGGAGAGCGATGATGAGAGCCAGGCGGCGAATCATACCAGAACATTTTCATAAAAGATGATAAATAATTGCTAAACTGCGATTTATTTCGCAATAATGGGAAATTATTCCACCACTGCAGGACGAGAACGTGCAGGGGTTTTCTTCCGGGAACAGGCATGACTTTTCCGGCATTCCCGGCATCGCCCCGCCCCCCGTGCTCCTAATTGTTCCGTTCCCTTCCCGGTGCACGGGGATCTTTTCCCCCAGGGTTCCCTTCATGAACCCGGGAGAAGGAGGAGATCTTCACGCTCTGCGAAGAGCTCTACCGGTCCGGCTCCCTCTAAGAGGCAGGTATCGTCTCCCGTTTGGTCCCTGCCCTTGCAGACCGGTTCCGTGAAGGAGACCTCGCGGTCTTTGAGCGCTGGATCGATACCTGGATCACCAACCGGGCTGCCTGCGATGGGTTCTGCAACCATGTGATGGGGGACTTCATGGTGAAGTTCCCGGATTGGGTCGTGGACCTCCTGCGATGGGAAACCTCACCGAACCGGTGGATGCGCAGGGCGGCCTGCGTCTCGCTGATCGTCCCGGCAAAGCGGGTGCGTTCCTCCCGGAGGTCTTCGCGCTCGCTGACCTGGTGCTCACCGACCAGGACGACATGGTGCAGAAAGGATACGGGTGGCTCCTGAAGGAGGGGAGCAGGAAGCATACCGATGAGGTCTTCACCTTCGTCATGCAGCCCAGGAAGATGATGCCCCGGACAGCACTCCGGTACGCAATCGAGCTGGTGCCAAAGGACCTGAAAACCGAGGCGATGACGCGGGAGTGAGGGGTTCCCTGTTCCTTTCCAGGGAGACGGCTCACAGGGCGTATTCCCAATATTCTAGCCTCCCAGCACAATCGTGATCCCGGCAATGAAGATCCCGATGAACGCCGAGCCGAGACCGAAGAGCACCTTCGAGGAGAACGGGACATCCCGTGCCCGGAGATACCCGATGCCAAAGAGGAGGAGGATCCCTGCACTGTTCGAGATCTTCAGGGCCAGATCGACATCCGGAACCAGGAAGAACGGGCTGACAATGATCACCCCGGCACCTGCCGAGAGGCAGAACGTGCCGGCGATGATGGTTACTGCCGCCCGTGCAGGCATCTTCTCCCGTTCATCGATGGTGGCGACATACTGCACCAGCTCCCGGTAGAGCCGGAGCCGGTTTTCACGGGGTATGGTCCTAAGGATCGTATCCTCAAGCTGTTCTTCAATGAGGATGAGTGCAGATTCCTCCCTCTGCGGCGATTTTGCGAGCTGGATGATCCTGTTCTGCTGCCTGATGAGGTAGCCCCGCTCCCAGAAGTAGAAGAGGCCATCCGCAATGCCCCAGGCAATGCAGCAGAAGAGTGCGGCAAAGATAATGGTGAAGAGGACCTGTCCGAAGACCGCGGGTGAGCCCCGGAGCATGCTGGTAAAGGTCATGGCGATGATAACGCCGTACATCACCTCGGCGCCGGTCCAGAACCTGCCGATATAGTCAGCGAGGGCCATGTGTATTCCTGCAGGGAGATCGTAGATTCACCTGCATTATCAAGGTATCACCATGCAGATGCTCCATTCCGGAAATCCCCCGGTTTCGGGACCTTTGGACGAGCCGGGTGAGATGGAGCGTCTCCGCTCTTGCGACCTCTGCCACCCCGGGTTTCGCGACCTCTGGCGAGCTGGGTAAGAGAGGGTTTGGGGGATCCCCCGTAGCAGGGTATGAGCGTGGTAACGGTTACCCGGGAACCGGTGCATCGGTCGCTATCGGCACCCCTGCTTCATTTCTCCGGAGAAACCCGGGGACGAACGGGGCGTTGTACCGCATGAGGAACGGGCTGCCGATCACCCTGACCTGGTGCTCCGCCAGAATCGCGAGGAGCCGGGCAGTCTGGTCTTCGACCGCCCGGGGATCGGCCCTTCCGGTGAACCGGATCACCGCAACGGTACGGGCCGGTATCTCTTCGATGCGCACACCTGGTTCCAGTGGTTCGGGGAGGTCATCACGCGTGTATCCTTCCGGCATCACGAAGGACATCGTGGCGGCATCCGAGATCACGGGAGCGGTCATCGGGATCGTCTCCGTGGTGATGACCGGGGCGGTCATCGGGATCTTCTGCTTCACCCTGTTGTTCCCGGAAATGTACCGGAACAGGTATCCGAATGCTTCGTTGTCAGGGTGCCCGCTGACGCTCGCCACCCGTATCGCAGGATAGGTGCGGAATTCGATCTCCCCGATCTGGCCTGTGACCCGGTAAGGTATCTCTTCGGTCATAGGATTATCGCGTGAGGGTATACGCCAGGGTGAATTAACCTTTTGGCGGAGGGGGAAGACCCTGTACCTCACCCGGAGGATCCTTCTCCTCACCCAGGTAGTGCAGGGATGACTTCCTTATGCGGGGAGGTGGTGCTGGCAGCTTCCCGAAAGGTCGTGTCTGTCCGGAGACCCGGGAGATCCCCCATTACCTGGGTTCCGGGAGGGTTTCCCCCGCAGCCCTTATGCCGATCCCCGCCTCACCTGATCGCATGGATCCGGTCATCGCTGCCATCCGAAACGAGCTCGCGGAGAACGCCGACCCCGAACTACGGAAGACCTCCCAGCGGTTCTTCAAAGAGGAGATCACCTGCTACGGGATGAAGACCGCAGCGGTGACAGCGATAGCAAAGCGGTACTGGAAGGAGGTCCGGTCCCGGGAGAAGGAGGAGATCTTTTTGCTCTGCGAGGAGCTCTACCGGTCAGGCTACCTCGAGGAGGCCTTCATCGTCTCCACCTGGGTCGCTGCCATCGCGGACCGGTTCGAAGAGCGCGACCTCGCGGTCCTTGAGCGCATGATCGATACCTGGATCACCAACTGGGCTGCCTGCGACGGGTTCTGCAACCATGCCGTGGGAGACTTCATGGTGAAGTTCCCGGAGCGGGTCGCGGACCTCTCCCGCTGGGCAACGTCGCCGAACCGGTGGATGCGGCGGGCAGCCTGCGTCTCGCTCATCGTCCCGGCAAAACGAGGGGGATTCCTCCCCGAGGTCTTCACCCTTGCCAGCCTGGTGCTGACTGATCCCGATGACATGGTGCAGAAAGGCTACGGTTGGCTCCTGAAGGAGGCGAGCCGGAAGCATACCGACGAGGTATTCGCCTTCGTCATCCAGCACAAGAAGGTGATGCCCCGGACAGCACTCCGGTACGCGATCGAGCTGATGCCAAAGGACCTGAAGGTCGAGGCGATGCGGAAGGGGTGAGGAGCGGCAGGGATAATGGATGGTGTCGGATTGGTGCGTGCGCCATGAATGATCCGGTGAACCCCGGGTGCAGGAGAAACCATGGCCCTGTTCACGTTCGATCCGGAATGGGATCGAAGAGGTGCAGCGGGGTCACCCTGCAGGAGTGCCGCGTGGCGCATCCGTTCACCTGCTCCCCGTTCAGCTGATTGTTCCGAGGACCGGGACCATGATCTCGGTGAGGATATCTTCGGGTTGTACCTCGTGGGGATTGTTCGGGTAGATCTCACGGATCGGCCCGGCGATCCGGAGTTCTCGATCCGCTATCCAGGCAAAGATGGCGAGGTAAGTCGGCTCACAGGTCTCGTACGGCCCGCGGTGCACCGTCCGCACCATCTTCCCTCCCGGGAGTTCGTAGCCCGAGATCCCGCCGCTCCCTTTGACAATGCCGGAGACAGGCCAGGCAACCTCCACGACCGCAGTCCCCTTTTCATTCGCCTCCATCACTGCCTCCGGCGAGGTTTCATGGCAGATGAAGGTCGGCATCCCGGTGATCGTGAGTGAATGTGCGAGGATGAACCCGTAGATTTCCTGGAGGAGTTCAGGTATCAAATGGTAGGTCCCGGTCCTGGTGATGCCCACCACCTCCTGGGGGGGCACCTCGATAATGGTAATCTCTTCCATGGCTGTCGCCCGATTATCCGCTGTTCTCTTACTTGAAGAGTATACCCTGCACAGCGTGTAAGTAGTCGGATGTTGTTCTTTTCGGATAACAATCCCGTGAATGATCGTGCACGTCCTGCTTCATGCGGTTAATATGGCCTGAACACATGGCAGGATGCAACCGGGCTGATGCCGGAAGGGTCAAACGACCGGGGGCATTACGAGCGGGGCGGGGCATTCCACCTCATCCACAGAAGATATCACTGATGTGATGGGGGTCACCGGCACTTCCGGTCAGTGACTGATCCCGATGACATGGTGCAGAAAGGCTACGGGTGGCTCCTGAAGGAGGCGAGCCGGAAGTATACCGAAGCGGTATTCGCGTTCGTCATGCAGCAGGTGATGCCCCGGACTGCATTGCGGTACACGATCGAGCTGATTCCAGAGGACCTGAAGGCCGGGGCGATGAAACGGAAGTGAGCCTCCTGAACCCTGACCGGTCAGCCATTCCTGCCCCGTAATCTCTGACGTTCCGGCCAATACATACCTTCAACATGTCGCACAACATTTATATATAGGAATATGAAGTTGGTTTCGTGAAAAAATCTGAAAGTAATGCACAATCGGGTAATCAGGAAGGTAATCCCCCTGCAGTCAATGCAGATGGTACGCCAATCGTTCGCGTACGGACCCCTAAAAAATGGAACGGAGAGCAAT
>DUGL01000179.1:0-9365 GCA_013331415.1 Methanoregulaceae archaeon
ACCTCATCGGTAACACCATCCCCCGTCTTCCTCATCAGGGACCCACACAAGTTCCCGGGCCTCAACCGAGCCGTGAAGATCGCTCCAATCGGAAAACCAGGAACGTACCGGGACGGCGAGGGCCCTACAGCCCCCGGCAAATACTGAACAATCTCCGGGGGTTGAACCAGTCTATCCCGGTTCAGCTCCCTCTCCCCCCGGGAGAGCAACACACCGCTCCAGTTCCTGTTCGAGGAATGTCCGCCCTGCCGGTGTCAGGTGGTAAATGATGTAGTTCCCCTGCTGCTCACGTCCGACCAGCCCGTTCTTTTTCAGGATGCCGAGGTGGTAGGAGAGTTTTGAATCGGCGATGCCGGTCAGCGCCTTGATGACACAAACGCAGAGGGGGTGGACGACCAGGAGGCAGAGTATCTTCAGCCGCATGGTATCGGCGCACGCCTGGTACCAGTCTCTCATCTGCCCGAGCAGCTCATCAGGAGGGAGACGGCTGGCCAGCCCGTCAAGGCCCCCGCATGAACAGAGGGATTCGGCAATCTCCTGCGGAATGGAGAGATCCCCGACATTCTTACGGAGAATCCTTGGGGGAACGGACTGGCCTGTCATTTCAAAATAGTATAAAATACCGGCCCATATAGAACTTGGCGTACATGGTATGCATCACGCACCCCTGCCGGGAACAGGGAAAACAGGATGCGATACGTGCACCAGGGAGCATCTTTTCAGGATCAATCCCCGCAGCGCCAGAAAATCCCCGGTGCGAGTATGGAAAAGATTTGATCCATCTGACCACCCGGGCGGTTGCAGATGCCAACGCAGGCTCATGGTGTGGTGAAGCAGGAGTGCCTCCGTAAGTTCGTGGATTATTTGCCACGGACTGTCCTGTTCTGATGCGTTCCCGTGAGAACCAGCACCACAGCAGCAGAAAGAACCGCAGGGCTGATCGTCCCCCCATTCGCTAGCTTAATCAGGGATATGGTACAACCATTTCAATTGTATTTGAAATGATTGAGAGTGAACGAGATTGAACAGAGGAGTCCCCTCATGCAGTGGAGCGCCGGCACTCCCATCTTCAGGATCCTGCTCTTATCAGCACCAGGGAGGAGGAGGACATGACTGACCCTCTACTTGGCTCCCTCCTCCTTGGCTGGGAGACGCTTGCCGGGTACCTGCAGGAGCATGTTATCACCTGTCTCGTGCCCGCGTTCTTCATTGCAGGAGCAATTGCCACATTCATCAAGAAGGAGGCCATCCTGAAGTACTTCAGCCCGGACTCCCCGAAATCGATTGCATATGGCCTGGCCTCGGTCTCCGGAACGGTGCTTGCGGTCTGCTCCTGTACCATCCTCCCCATGTTTGCCGGGCTCTTCAAGCGGGGCAGCGGGATTGGGCCCGCAACCACCTTCCTGTACGCCGGGCCGGCCATCAACATCCTTGCCATCGTGTATACCGCAAAGGTGCTGGGCTTCGATCTCGGAATTGCCCGTGCCGCCTTTGCCATCGTGATGTCCATTGCGATAGGCCTTTTAATGGCAGCGCTCTTCCGGTCGTATGATACCGAGACGAAGGAGAAGATGAAACTCATGCCTTCAGTCCCCGCGGGAGAGAAGGCAGAGCGGCCCCGCTGGGTTGTACCCCTCTTCTTCGTCCTGCTCATCGGCATCCTCCTCACAGGGACTGCGAAGGTTGACTGGCTGATCAAGTACCCACTCATTTACGCTATGACCCTGGTGATTGCGTACCTGCTGGTGTACTTCTTCGAACGGGACGAGATCACCGAGTGGGGGTACGAGACCTGGGACCTGACAAAGAAGATCTTCCCCATCCTGATCGCGGGAACGTTCTTCCTGGGGATGCTGGCGTTCTTCCTCCCGCCAGAGACGTTCCGGCCGTTCTTTGGATCTAACAGCTTCATCTCCTGCCTGCTTGCATCCCTCGTCGGCACAATCCTCTACATGCCAACCCTGCTTGAAGTGCCGGTCATCGGGACAACGTTCGGCTATACGAGCGGGGTGATGGCAGGGGGCCCGGCGCTCTCCCTGCTGCTTTCAGGCCCGAGTGTCAGTCTCCCTTCGCTCCTCGTACTGTACCGGATTATGAGAGGGAAGAAGACGATCGCCTATGCAGTACTTGTCGTCATCTTCTCGGCGTTAGCCGGGTTTGCATACGGACTGACCCTGGGGTGAGGTGAAGTATCATATGGGTGGGAAAGAAAGGCCATGCTGTATGGCAGAAGCGCTGCGGCACATACGGCAGGTAGATCTCAGGGGCACTACAGTCGGCTCCGCGCTGCCCGATGATGCTATCGACGAGGTACGGGGACTGCACCGTGCGGGGAAGGATGCGATTGCAGCGAAACTCCTGAAACGCATAACGATTTACAACTCTCTCCCGCAAGCGGCGGAAACGGTATACCGCCCCGCCCTGTTCCTGGAGTATGAAAAAAATCACATGATCCCGTATCAGGACACATGCATACGATTCATGAAAACGGCGGAGCCGTTTTCATATAAAAAGGTGAGATCATGAGAATTGAGATATTTGGAACCGGTTGTATGAAATGCAAACGCCTGGCAAAGAACGTCGAGAAAGCAGTCGCCGAACTGGGAATTACCGCAGATATCCTGAAGGTTGAGGATATTACTGCGATCATGGATCGTGGGATAATGCTGACCCCTGCGATGATGGTGGATGGGGAACTGAAAGTTTCCGGCCGGGTTGCCGATGTTGCGGAAATAAAGCGAATTCTTTCGGGAGGTGCCTGAATGGCAGATGCCCCGACCTGCACCTGCGGACAGAACGAGAAGAAACGGATCATATTTCCCTGCGCAGGACAGGCGAACACCGGGCAGCTCACGAACCTCGCGGCGATCCAGCTGACCGAGGAGGGGTTTGGGAGCATCGCCTGCGTGGCTCTGCTCGCGACCGGGTCTGAAGGACTGGTCACCAATGCGAAGAACGTCGACGAAGTCGTAATCCTTGACGGGTGCCCGATGCTCTGTGCAAAAAAGATTGCCGATGCCCAGGGTGTTATGGTGGGGCAGCACCTCATCGTTACGGAACTCGGCATCGCCAAGGGACCTTCGAAGGCATACACTGATGATGATATCGAGAAGGTCGTCTCGGCCTGCTGGGAAGGTGTCGGGATGATACAAACTCCTGAAAAAATCTCGAGGAAAAATGCCGGGCTGGACAGCGGCTGCGGCTGTGGGTGCGACGATACCTGCTGAAAAAAGGTGAACCCATGGCAGGCGTCCTCGATGTTGAATGGAGACACATCGGAGAGAGTGTCGATGCAACCTGTGAACGGTGTGCGGCAACCGGCCGGACTCTGGCAGAAGTCCTCGACGATATCCGCCCGATGCTCTCGGCACGACGGATCAGGATCAGGGTTCATGAGACCGTTCTCCCCCATGACCGGATCGAAGAGTCCAATATCCTCCTCTTCAACGGGGTGCCGCTCGAAGACCTCATCGATGACGTGCGGATCGAAAAAACATCCTGTCCCTCCTGCGCATGCATGACGGGGACCGATGCAGCGTGCAGGGCCCTGGTCTGTGGAGACCAGACTTTCGAGGGAGTTCCTGCCGATTTGATCCGGCGGGCTGCACTCAAAGCGGCGGGACTATGACCGAACGGCGCCTGAGTACGTTTGAGAAGTATCTCACCGTCTGGGTAATCCTCTGCATCCTCGCTGGAATAGCGCTTGGGACGATTGCCCCCGCCATTGCCGTGGCTCTTGATTCCTTTTCCGTCTACCAGGTCTCGATCCCAATCGCCATCGCCCTCTTCTTCATGATGTACCCCATCATGGTGAAGATCGATTTTGCCGAAGTGCTGAAGGCAGGGCGAAACATGAAACCAGTGGCATTGACCCTCTTCGTGAACTGGGCCCTCAAGCCGTTCACGATGTACCTCATTGCCACATTCTTCCTGGGGTACGTTTTTGTATCATTCATACCGGGGACCGAGGTGCTCGCGGACGGGACCACGGTTGAGCTCTGGCGGAGCTATGTCGCGGGCTGCATTCTCCTCGGAATCGCACCCTGTACTGCAATGGTGCTGATGTGGAGTTACCTTGCGAAAGGGAACGACGGCCTCACCCTGATCATGGTCGCCATCAACTCGCTCACCATGCTCGTGCTCTACGCCCCGCTCGGGAGCTTCCTCCTCGGGGTCAATGCTATGCCCATCCCCTGGAAGACCATCCTCCTCTCGGTTGCGGTCTATGTCGCCCTCCCGCTGATGGCAGGGTATTACACCAGGAAATGGATTATTAAACGAAAAGGAATGGCCTGGTTCGAGACAAAGTTTCTCCATTTCCTGACCCCGGTCTCTATCATCGCGCTTCTCGGGACGCTCGTCCTTCTCTTCACGTTCAAAGGGAATGTTATCGTGGAGAATCCCCTGACAATCCTCTTTATAGCAATTCCGCTCTTCATCCAGACTATGCTCATCTTCACCATCGGGTACTTCGCCCTTGCCCGCAGGCTGAAGCTCCCGTACCGGGATGCGGCACCCGCAGGAATGATTGGGGCATCGAACCACTTCGAGGTGGCAATTGCCACCGCCACTATCATCTTCGGGCTTGCATCCGGTGCAGCACTTGCCACGGTCGTGGGCGTCCTGATTGAGGTCCCCGTGATGCTGATGCTGGTAAAAATCTGCCTGCGAACGCAGGGAATGTTTCGGAGTGAACCGGTATGAAAAGAGAACGAATGCTTGTTCCACTGGAAATCCACGGTGCGGCTGCTGTGATGGCCCCGGCCGTGGAAGAGATCGCCCGTCTCGGTGTGGAGCGGGTAGACCTGCTGTATGTGATCAACATCCGCGAGACAGCGGGAAATTCAGGTATTTACACGCACGATCAGCAGGTGATGGACGATTGGAAGAACCGAATCAAAGCATGCGGTGTGGCTGATGTAAAGGTGGACGTTGTCAAAGGTATCCCCTGGATCGAGATCCTGGAACGAGCGGAAGCGGAGCCCCCCTCCTTCATCGTAATGGGATCGCATGGGAAGTCGCTGATTTCCCGCATGCTCGTCGGAAGTCAGACCGAGAACGTGCTCCACCAGGCCCGGGTACCGCTCCTGATTCTCCGGATTTCAGTCATGAGAGAAGGCGATCCGAATGCCTGCTCGCTGAAGACGGGACTCTTTCGCCGGATCCTCTACCTTACGGACTTCTCAGACGAGGCAGAGCGGTGCATACCATTCATCGAGTGGATAGCCGGTGCGAAACCCGAGCAGCTGGTCATCATGCACGTCCAGGATACCTGGCGTCTCTGGACAACTTCGCAGGAACAGATATCCGAATTCAACCGTAAAGACGCCGGGAGGCTCGCGTACCAGAAGAGCCGGTTTGAACAGATCGGCATTCCCCAGATCGTGACCGAGCTCGTTACCGGAAATGCCATCGACGAGATCCTGGCAGTTGAGGGATCATTCGAGCCCACGATCATCGTGATGGGGGCAAAGGGGCGGACCAGTTCAGCCAGATCCCTCCTGGGAGGAGTGACCGAAGCGGTGATACACCGGGCGAAGGCGCACGTCCTGGTGGTGAGATAGAGGTGCTGCGCAACTCCCCGTGTCATCGAGGTGCAACGCAGGAAATTCCTCTTCAATGCCCCACCGGGAGAGGTCGTGGGGTACTGCGACGAAGGATAGGGACTGCTGATCGTCCGCAGGGATGGATTGGGATGGCCTTGCCTCCGGGTGGGGAATGGAGTTTCCGTGTATCGGACTTCGATGATACAGATCACCCGGCTGGTGAACACCATGAGTATGCATCACGTAACCCTCCCCTCCAAAACGGAGGTGCAGCATGAGCGGCGATGATCAGCACAGCACGCTCCTGACCTGTTCGGGGATCTCGCATACCGGGCAGCTCACCACCCGGACCGGGACCTCGCTCCGGTGCCGGCATCCCCGCCAAATCACCCGCCACCTCCTGCTCACTGCCCTGAAGCGCCCGCTTGAGGAGGAACTCCGGGATGATGAATACCTTGTCGTGGTTGACGGATGCGAGGAATACTGTGCGAAGAAGAGGATGCATACAACCGGTATCAGGCCGGATGTATATATTGTTGCAACGAGGGAAGGAATTATCAAACGCGGGATGGAAGAGCCTCGATATGATGAGATCGAGACCCTTTCCCTGGTCATTCGCTCTAAAATGAATGAAAAAGAGAATATGCCATTGTCTGAGAGAAGCCATGAATAACAAGGGAATTGTACTCGTATCGGTTCTCTTCCTGCTGCTCGCTTCATCGCTGCTTGCCACGGGATGTACAACACAGGGTAACACCAGCGGGAACCCTGGAAAGAATCCATCAGGACCCGTAGAAAAGGTTGAGGTCTACCACTTCCATGCAACCCGACAGTGTTATTCATGCATCATCCTCGGGGAGTATGCAGAGGAGACGGTAAACACATATTTCGCTCCTGAACTAGCCTCCGGACGAGTCGTGTTCGGCCATGTGAACGCGAATCTGCCTGAGAACAAGGCACTGGTGGAACACTACGGACCGACCGGGTCATCGCTCTTTATCGGAGTATACGACAAGGACGGCTTCCACAAAGAAGAGAATGTCAATGTATGGTATAGAATCGGGGACAAGGAGGAGTACATGACCTACCTGAGAGGGGTCATCGAGAAGAGGCTGGCAGGTGACTTTTCCTGACGGATCTGATGGGGGGCATAGAGGCTCTGGGGACAAGTGGAATCCCCCTGGTCGCAGCGTTCTTTATCGGGCTCCTGATGACCTTCTCACCCTGTCCTCTTGCCACAAACATCACTGCGATCGCCTTCATCTCAAAGAAGATCGGGGACAGCCGGCACACCCTCCTCGTAGGGACACTCTATGCCCTGGGGAGGATGGCTGCCTATATCGGCCTTACTGCCCTGATTGTGTATGCGGGGCTGAATATCCAGGCCATCTCATTTTTCCTCCAGGAATACGGAGAAAAACTGATAGGGCCGTTTTTAGTCATCATGGGAATCCTGATGCTGGAGGTTGTTGATATACCGCTCCCAGGGGGTCATGGCTGGCTGCAGAAACTTGAGATGAATCTTGCTGAACGGGGATACATCGGGGGATTCCTGCTGGGAGTCATCTTTGCCCTTGCTCTCTGTCCGTTCTCTGCGGTCCTGTTCTTCGGGATGCTTATCCCGATTGCATTGAAGACCGGGGATGCGATCTTCGTTCCCGCTGTCTTTGCCATTGCCACTGCACTCCCGGTCATCATTATTTCTCTCGTTCTCGTGCAAGGGGTAAACCGGGTATCGGGAATGATGGCCATGGTGAAGAAAATGGAGAAGGGGGTAAAATGGGCAGTCGCGGCACTATTCATCGTTGTCGGGATTTATTATATCATCATCGTGTACGGCCCGGCCATGGGGATAGTCTGATGACAACATCCCTGTTCGGATTTTCCCCCCATCTGTAAGGAGGACACGATCTTTGGCCGGGTACCGGTTCAGCAGGAACGCCCCTCTCTCCCGTGCCACACCTGGCCGTCCGGATAATGTCCAACCGTTCCTGCACCCCGGGCCCGGTGGTTCTGCAGAGCAATCATTTTGCATCATCGTGATCATACCAGATAACGACACGCGGGGAAGGATCGTGGTATTTCCGGGATTTCATCGCACCAGCGGGATAAGGGCGGCAGTCACCTTCCTGATCCTGTTTTCATTCTGGATCATCCTCTCAGGATATTTTGACACGTTCCACTTTGGTGCGGGGATCATCTGCTGCGCCATCGTTACGTTCATCTCCGCGGATCTCCTCTTCCAGTCAACCCGGACAATCGCATCATCGGCGGGAACGTTCATCCGGTTCCTGCTGTTCATTCCCCGGCTGATGGTGAGCATCCTCGTTGCCAACATCGATGTTGCCTACCGCATCCTCCACCCGAAGATGCCGGTGGATCCCGGGATCATCACGGTCGAGACCTCGTTTCAGGACGATGTCCTCAGGACGACGTTTGCCAACGCCATGACGCTGACCCCCGGGACCATCACCGTTGATGTGAGCGGGACTACGTTCATCGTCCATGCCCTGATGAAGGAGCAGTCGGAAAAAGATCTCGTCATCGACCAGGAGATGGAGCAGACGCTTGCCCGCATATTCAGAGAGGAGCCATGATCACTATCTTCCTCGCCAGCGGGATCATCCTGGTCTTCACCATCTTCCTCTGCCTGTACCGGGTGGTGTGCGGCCCGGGCGTTGAGAACCGGCTCATTGCCGCGAACACTATCGGGACGAAGACGATCATTCTCCTTGTCATCATCGGGTTCATCTTCGGCCGCCCGATCTTCATCGATATCTCGATCGTGTACGCGATGATCACCTTCATCGCCACCCTCGCGATTGCCAAGTATCTCAGGCGGGGGTGTATCTGCTGATCCTCAATGCCATCGCGCTCATCATCATCATCTGCGGGCTCTTCTTCATGGTTGTAGGGGCGCTCGGCCTGCTCCGCCTGCCCGATTTCTACACCCGTGCCCACGCAAGCGGCAAGTGCGACACCCTCGGAGAAGGCCTGATGCTGCTCGGCTTCATCCTCTATGAAGGGGCGACGCTGCTCTCGCTCAAACTCCTCCTCCTCATCATCTTCATCTACATCTCATCGCCGACCGCGGTCCATGCGCTCGTGAACGTCGCGTATTCCCGGGGGGTCCCCCCCTGGCAGAAAGGGGAGGAGCGGCGATGATCTGGGCCATTGACTTTGCCCTGCTCCTCTTCATGATCATCTGTGCTCTTGCGGCGATCACGGTGAAGGATCTCCTCCATGCGACAATCATCCTTGCAGCATACTCGCTGATCATGACCGTTCTCTGGGCCGAGATGAACGCAGTCGATGTCGCCTTCACCGAAGCAACGGTCGGCGCCGGGATCACCACGGTGCTCTTCGTTGCCGCCATTGCACGTACCAGGAGGCGTTCGGGAGATTGAAGAAATTAGCCCTCATCGCAGTCATCTTCATCGGGATCATCCTCTTCTGGGCAGTCGAGGATATGCCGGCATTCGGCGACCCGGACGCTCCGGCCAACCAGTATACTGCGAAGATGTACATCGAGCGCACCCTCCCCGATATCGGGATAGACAATATCGTGACCGCCATCCTTGCCAGTTACCGCGGCTTTGATACCCTCGGCGAGGTTGTCGTCATCTTCACGGCGGGAATTTCCGTGGTCCTCCTCCTCCGGCGGGGTGAGGAGCGATGAGGGAGAATGTCGTTATCCGGACTGTCTCGCGTATCTCCATCCCGTTTATCCAGATCTTTGCCCTGTACGTCATCGTCCACGGCGCCTCGGGAGCAGGCGGGGGCTTCCAGGGCGGGGTGGTCTTTGCCTCGTCGTTCATA
>DUGL01000179.1:9479-17336 GCA_013331415.1 Methanoregulaceae archaeon
GGGATCGGGATCACGGTGATGGCCGTGATGACCTCGATCATCCTGGATTTTGCCGACAAGGAGGGGATCAAACGTGATTGAGGATCTCTTCGCGCTCTTCCTGGCGCGGTACAACTACTGGATGGCGATCATCCTGATGCTGATCGGGCTGTATGCCCTTATCGCCAAGCAGAACCTCGTCAAGAAGATCATCGGGTTGAACATCTTCCAGACCGCAATCTTCCTCTTCTACATCTCGTTTGCTGATGTGAGCGGGGGGACCGCACCCATTTACACGGCGGAAGGGACCAGCGCCCTGTATGTCAACCCCCTCCCTCACGTCCTGATGCTGACCGCGATCGTGGTCGGGGTGAGCATCACGGCCGTGGCCCTCTCGCTCGTGGTCCGGATCTACCAGGAATACCAGGTCATGGATGAGGATGAGCTGCTGGAGGTGATGCGGCGCCCATGAATGCGGCCTTTGTACACCTCCCGGTCCTCCTCATCGTTGTCCCCATACTGGGGGCACTCCTGATCTTCCTTGCGGGTAAGGTCAACCGGGGTTTCGCGTACCCGATCACGCTCGCCACGATCAGCTTCCAGGTCGCTGCCTCGCTCATCCTCCTGTCGGCCGTCATGACCGGGGGGACGATCCACTACTACCTCGGCGGCTGGCCGCCCCCGATGGGAATCGAGCTGGTCCTCGATGCCTTCAACAGTTACGTCCTTGTCGTGATCCTCGCGCTCGCCCTGCTCACTGCAGTCTGGGCACGGGAGGGTACCGCCCTGGATATCCCCCCGGAAAAAACGGTCTCCTTCTTTGTTGTCTTCCAGCTCCTGGTCACCGGGCTCTCGGGGATGACCATCACCGGCGACCTCTTCAACCTCTACGTCTTTCTCGAGATCTCCTCGATTGCGGCATACACCCTGGTCGCATCCGGGCGTGGTGCCCGCTCCCTGATTGCCGGTTTCAACTACCTCATCCTTGGCTCCATTGCCGCGGGGTTCATTGTCCTCGGTATCGGGTACCTGTACGTTGCAACCGGCACCCTGAACATGGGCGAACTGGCGGTTATGCTCCCGGCCAGTTACGGTCTTGCCACCGTGCACGCAGCGTTCCTCTTCCTGATGATCGGGTTCTCCATCAAGGTTGCCTTCTTCCCGCTCCACCTCTGGCTCCCCGATGCCTATACCGAGTCCCCATCTGTTGTCACCATCCTGATCGCCACGGCTACCTCGAAGGTGACCGCCTATGCGATGATCCGCGTGATCTTCTCGGTCTTCACCCCGCAGTATATCACCGAGAGCTTCCCGGTGACCGAGATCATCCTGATCATCGCAGCCATTGCCATCATCGCCGGTGCGGTGCTCGCCATTGCGCAGGACAACCTCAAGCGGATGCTCGCGTACTCGAGCATCAGCCAGATGGGGTACATCATGTTCGCCATCGGTATTGCAAACCAGGTCGCCCTCGAAGGCGGGCTCCTCCACATCATGGCCCACGCCGTGATGAAGGGCTGCCTCTTCATGGTGGCCGGGATGATCATCTACCGGACCGGGATCACGACAATCAACCGGCTGTCCGGTCTCTCGCGCACGATGCCGATCGCCTGTGCCGCATTCGCGCTCGCCGGGGCATCCATGATCGGGATCCCCCCGACCATCGGGTTCATGAGCAAGTACTACCTTGTCCTTGGGGCGGTGGAGGCGGGTGAGTACCTTGCTGCGGCAGTCCTCCTTGTCGGCAGCCTCCTTGCGGCCGTGTACATCTGGCGGGTCATCGAGCTGATGTACTTCGGCGACACCCATGGGAACGACCTGCACACCGGGCGTGAGGCCCCGCTCTCGATGATCGTGCCGGTACTCATCCTCGCCGCATCGTGCCTCATCCTGGGACTCTCGGTTGACGTCTTACTCGAGGTCATCGGTCCGGCCGTTACCCTGCTCCTCGGGGTGAACTGAGATGATGCACTCTCTTCTGCCACTCCTTGCCCTCCTCATCCCGCTTGCGGCAGCAGCACTGATCCCGGTGGTCGGCCGGAACGAGAACCTCCGCGAATCGGTCACCCTCGTTGCCGCTGGTTCGATGGTTCTCGTCGTGCTGGCCATGCTCCCGGAGATCCTGGGGGGAGGCCGGATCAGCATCACCCTCCTCCCCCTCCTTCCCGGGGGAGACCTCGCGTTGCGTATCGATGCCCTCGGGATGATCTTTGCCCTCACGGCATCGGTACTCTGGCTCCTGAACTCGGTGTACTCGATCGGGTACATGCGTGCGCTCCGGGAACATGACCAGACCCGGTTCTACTTCTGTTTCGCTGTCGCCATCGCTGCGGCAATGGGGATAGCCCTCTCTGCAAACCTCGTCACCCTCTTCGTATTCTACGAGATCCTCACCCTGATAACCTACCCCCTCGTCGTCCATGTCGGGACCCCGGAGGCGATGCGGGCAGGCCGGAAGTACCTCGCCTACCTGCTGGGCGGGGGGATCTGTCTCCTGGCTGCAACCATCGTCACCTTTACCCTTACCGGTACGACCGAATTCATCCCGGGAGGGTTCCTTGCCGGTGCAGGCGCGGCGCTCTCACTCCAGGTCCTCTTTATCCTGTTCATGGCAGGCTTTGTCAAGGCGGCATGGATGCCGTTCCATGCCTGGCTCCCGGCCGCGATGGTCGCCCCCACACCCGTCAGCGCATTTCTCCACGCCGTGGCCGTGGTGACGGCCGGGGTCTTCGGCGTGGTCCGGGTTGCCGGCTGGGTCTATGGAACAGACCTCATGGCAGCGCTCGGCCTCGGAACGGCGCTCGCCATCATCGCATCGTTTACCATCATCACCGCCTCACTCTTTGCCCTGGCAGAGGACAACCTGAAACGGCGTCTCGCCTACTCGACCGTGAGCCAGCTCTCCTACATCCTGCTCGGGGTATCGATGCTCAGCATTGCCGGGATGACCGGGGCGATGATCCACATCCCGTTCCATGCCTTCCAGAAGATCACCCTCTTCTTCTGCGCCGGGGCGATCATTGTCGGGGCAGGCCGGGAGGCGATCAGCGATATGCAGGGGATCGGTCAGAAGATGCCGGTGACAGCGGCAATGTTTGCTGCTGCCGCTGCCGGGATCTGCGGCCTGCCACCGTTCTGCGGCCTGATCAGCAAGGTCTACCTCTCGCTTGGCGCCGTCCAGGCAGGGGAACTGATCCTGCTCGGGGTCATCATCGCGAGCGCCGTCCTGAATGTCGCATACTTCTTCCCTATCATCTACACGATGATCATCGCCCGGCCCCCTGATGAGAGGGCGCTCGACGACGTCCGGGAAGCCCCCCTCGCCATGCTCATCCCGATCGTCCTGACGGTCATCGCGTCCATCGCATTCTTCTTCTTCCCGGCCATGCCCTTCCTTGACCTTGCTGAAATTGCCCTGGCCGAGATTTCCGGGGCTGGTCTCCCATGATTCCGCCGGCATTCATCCTCCTTGCCGGCCTCCTCCCGGTCCCGCTCTTCCACGGGGTGGCGCGGAAGATCTGGGTCGCTGCTGTCGGATCCGGTGGTCTAGCCTTTGCTCTCCTCGCTGTGTCAGGGCCATCTGCCGTTCCGTTTGCCATCGCTCCCGGGATTGAGCTCGCCCTCTTCTCGGTCGACCCGGGCCGGGCATTTGCCGGGGTGGTATTCGCCGGCGCAGCACTCCTCGCGCTCCTGTATGCCCTGCACCGTGACCTGCCTGCTCCTGAGACCATGGGGATTCTGGCATCGGCCGGAGCCGCGCTCGGGATCGTGTATGCCGGGGACTACATCACCGTCTTTGTCTTCTGGGAACTCCTTGCCCTTGCCTCGCTTGCCATCATCTGGTCGGCACCCGGGTCCGGCGGTCCCGGGTTCCGGTACCTGCTCTACCACATCTTCGGGGGTGCCTGCCTCCTGGCAGGGTTTGCAGTTGCGGCGGGGGTATCCGGGAGCACCCTCCTTGCCCCGGTTGCCCCGGGCCCGGGGTACTTCCTGATCGCCATCGGGATAGGGTTGAATGCAGCGTTCATCCCGCTCCACCCCTGGGTACCGGATGCGTATCCCCGTGCCACGGTCACCGGCACGGTCGCCCTCAGCATCTTCACCACCAAGGCGGCAGTCTTCCTGCTCGTGATCCTCGGGGGATGGAGCCAGGGGATAGCCTACATGGGTGCTGCGATGGCAATCTACGGGGCGGTATTTGCGCTCCTCCAGGACGATATCCGGCGGCTCCTCTCCTACTCGGTGATCAGCCAGGTGGGGTACATGGTCGCTGCCGTGGGTGTCGGGAGCGCTGCAGGCATCGATGCGGCCCTTGCCCACATGGCAAACGACATCCTGTTCAAGGCACTCCTCTTCATGGCTGCGGGTGCAGTCATCTGGCGCACCGGGATCTCCCGCATGTCACGCCTCGGGGGGGTGGCAAAGGCGATGCCGTTCACTGCCATCGCAGCGGTGATCGGGGGCTTCGCCCTTGCAGGTGTTCCGGGGTTGAATGGTTCGGTGAGCAAGGGGATGGTCATCGAGGCTGCTGCCGGGATACCGTACCTGGATGTACTCCTCCTCATCGCGGCAGTAGTCACGGTGCTGTACGTGGTGCGGCTCCTCTGGTTTGTCTTCTTCCGCCCGGCTCCTGACAGTCTCCGGGAGAGAGGTCCGGGCGAGGCGCCGGTGGCGATGCTTGCCGCGATGGCGATTGCTGCTGGGTGCTGCCTGCTCATCGGCCTCTTCCCTGGTCTCCTGACCTCCCTCCTTCCTGCCGGGACGCAGGCACACCCGTTCTCACCCGCCCACCTCGCCGAATCTGCAGCAGTCCTTATGGCAGCAGGGGTCCTCCTGCTCCTTGCGAGGCCGCTCCGGGTCCCGGGGCTGGCGGTTGAAGCCGATATCGACCGCGTCTACTGTGCTGCGGGACGCGCACTGCTCTGGTTTGCCAGGAATCCGCTCACTACCGTTGTCAGCGAGCTCAGCAGGGCCACCGGCAGGATCACGTCATCAGTCTCCTCGTTCTCCCGCAATCCCGTCATGGCAATCCGGATCGGTGGACGAACCCTTGCTCTGCCCCTTGTCCGGGCGTTTTCTGACCNNTGCATATGCGGATGCATACATCGCAGCGCTCAGCGGCATGCGGGATCGATACCCGGACGAGCGGCTGGGAATCAGGGGGAGCGGGTACGGCCTTATCCTCGTCAGCATCATCGCGTTCCTGTACTACCTCTTTGATGTCCTCGTGTAAGTCGTGACACCAGCGTGACCCCCGGGAATTGACGATGACCGAACGAAAAGGCAGGAGCACCACCACTCCCGGGTATTCGATTGGTCCGGTGGAGATCCAAGCCATACCCGGGGTATCGGGCCGACCGGGAGGAGTAGTACCGGGTCGGATAACCGTACTCCACCAGATGGCCGGATAAAACATCCTTCCGGGAGTTCACCAGGAATTCTCCCCCTGGTCCCCAGGAAGGTGCCGTGGACACAAACATATTACGATCTCCTGTGGTACTCACTTTCCATTGACAGGGCCGGCTCATCTCCTTCTGCCTCGCTCTGCTCAAGGTGGTGGAACTACATGACGGATCAGAAATTTCATTCCAGCTCAGGGGGCATGGCGCATCCTGCAGTGCACCGGAAGCGTCCCCTGATCCTTGCGCTCGCTATCGTTGTCATCGTCCTCGCAATCGCCCCGTCCATGGCGGCGACCAATATCATCGGCCCCGGAGGGGTGGTCTTCATCGGGGAAGAGGGCCTGAATGTGACGGCTGCCATACCTGAGGACATCCCTCGTATCGCCTGGTTCTCCCCCGGCTCCAACCCTGCAGTCGATGTCCCTGCACTGACTGTTCCTGTCGGGAACCGGGACATCTTCTACGTGAACCCGGGCCAGTTCAGGGGCGCAACCGGCACCTGGTACCTGTGGAACAACTCTGTCCAGGGGGTTGCCTTCCAGGTGGTCTCCCCGACCCTGAGCCTGCGCATCCGCGACACGGGGACGAACACGGATGTGAGCGGCATGAGTGTAGCACCCGGAACGCTGGTCAATTTCCGTATCGAGACCAACATGGTACCCATCACGAGGAGACCGGGGTATGACCCTGCCACGGACGGGTACATCTCCCTCTTCCTGATCACCCCGAGCGGTGCGACCATGACCGCTCTTGCCGGTCCGGACGGGACACCCCTGTCCCTGCAGAACCTCGACGTGAATGCGCTCCCCTGGTACTGGGTCCCGGTGGACACTCCCTCGGGCTGGGATACCGGGGCGGTCAGCCCTGCCGGGAACCGCCTGTACCCTGCCGGGACCTACACGGCACGGATGGACTTCAATGTGAACCGGATGGAGGATAACCTCAGGGGAGTGCCAGGGGTCTTCCTGCCATCCCCGGTCCAGATAACGCTTGCATCTGAACGCGTGGCCATCACGACCGGCACACCGATGGTCACCCGGGGGAATCCCTTTGCGGTCACCATCACGGGTATCCCGGGTGCGAGCTACTACCTCTGGGTCCGGAACACCGGGGGGATGTCCGGGTCACCGGGAAGCCAGCCCCCGATGATTACGCCGAACCAGGCCGGCGTGGAGATGGACCCCGAGGCCGGGCCGTACACCATCGGGTCATACGCCATATCCACCCGGCAGGGGGCGACCATCCGGGACGATGTCCCTCCAGCGCCTGCGAACGGGACCCGGTACTATGCCCTGGTGACGCTCCCGAGCACGGGTGTCCGGACGGTCCAGTGGCAGACAACGGTATCCACGGATGTCCGGCAGTACATGATCCAGACCGAGCACCGGTCCCGGGACCGCGTCCTGTCGGATGATGTCGCGGTGCAGGTGGTCAGGGGATCGGTCAGTGTCAGCACGGGACCGCCCCGCTTCACCTACCTGGGCGAGCAGGTCGTCCTTTCCGGGACGAACACCGAATCTGATACGGTGTACCTCTTCATGACCGGTCCGAACCTCCCCTCGGGCGGCGGAAGCCTCACGAATCCCCGATCAGCTGTGATCACCGGGCAGCCCGGGACCTTCACCCAGGTCGGGGTCAACCCGGACAACACCTGGGAGTACAAGTGGCAGACGGGAGGACTCGGGGTGGATGCGGGGTCCTACACGGTCTATGCCGTGGCCAGCCCGAACTCCCGCAACAACCTGGTGAACATACCGTTCACGACAACGGCAATCTCCTTCGCACGGCCGTTCGTCACCACAGGGACTCCCCGTGCGGTCGTTGCCCGCGGTGACCCTGTTGAGATTTACGGCACCGCCACCGGCAGACCTTATCCCGGAGTTGCGATCTGGGTCTTCGGGCCGAACCGGTTCATTTATTCGACCGCTGATGTGAATTCCGACAGCACCTACTCGTGGAAGCTCCCTGAAGCCGAGACCTCGCAGCTCGCTCCCGGACAGTACTTTGGCCTCGTCCAGCACCCGGGCTACACCGATACCTTCGGGGTCTACCCTGATCCCTCCCGCCATCTGGTCCTCTCCATCTACCCGGTCCCCGGGAGCGTCCTCTTCCGGGTAGGTGGCCAGGGAGCGCTCATGAGCGGACAGGCAGCCGATGCCCTTATCAGGGCCCTTGCCAGTCCCTTCGTCGATGATACCTATACCACGTTCCAGTTCCTGCTGGTCAACCCGCAGATCGCCATCCAGCCCATCGGGCCGCGGGTGGTCGGTGAATCGTTCGTGGTCGCCGGGACCACCAACCTTGGGTCCGGAAACCGGCTTTTCGTGGAGGTCACCTCCCAGCAGTTTGGTCCCACCCCGAAGGACATGCCCGGCGCCTTCTCCGGAGCATCGGGGACCGTTACCGTCCAGGCAGGGCCTGAAGGGCTGAATACCTGGACGTTCCCCCTGAACACCGCCGCGTTTGTCCCGGACAC
>DUGL01000001.1 GCA_013331415.1 Methanoregulaceae archaeon
TAGGTCTCCTGCACCGGCTGAAGGAGGGCGACCTGCTCACGATCATCATCGAACACTAAAACGGAATAGGTAGCCTGGCGAGTACTGGGCCGAAACGTTCTATTCGTGCCGGTAGTTTCAGTGGTACCAGGGATAGGACTCCTCATTGGAGCAGCCTGAAACAGAATCCCCGGGTGAGATGATCTCTGAACGCAGGGTACCCTCTTGAATTCCCTTCACCGTACCTCAATCCCGGTCATGGGTTGTCCGCACGTTCCAGTACGCTGATAAGGGCGGATAGCGGTGCATCGGTTTTTAAGGCTGTCCCGGAATAGTGTGCACGGCCGGCCGCATACCCCTCTGCCTGTAGCGATGCAATCACATCCCGGATCGGCCGTGGGGAGACCTTCGCATATTTGGCGATGCGGTGGTAATCGTAGTGACAGGACAACGGCAGCTCCCCGGAGAGGAGTTCCAGGAGGAGGTTCAGTTCCCGTATGGTATGGAGCTTCAGGCTGACGATGGAGTTCAGCATCAAGGCAATAACAGCGTGATCCTGGATATGGCCGAGCCAGAGCGGCCCGATGGGGACCATCCGGATCCCGCACCGGGTGCAGGGGACCGGTTCCGGGAGTACCCCCGTCTGCTCGACGCGTTCCGGACACCGGGGGCACTGGTGCACGTATCCGATACGCTCTATCGTCCGGTCAGCAGCAGATGCCCCCTGCATGATGCGGAAGTGTGCCCTGATGTAGTGCTCCCGGGCAAAGCAGAAGAGCGGGTCGAGACCCCGGTCATACTTAACGATCTCCCGGGCAACAAACGCGAGCAGGATTCGAAGCCCTGTCTCGGCATGGTACTCCGTGTTGAGCGGTTGTGCAAAGTAACGGCGGATACCAGCCCGTTTATGAGCGCCGCAGAGCGGGGCCGTGTCAGTCGCGGTCACCATGAGACAGCTTCGTACACCCCGTATCCCTGAATCAATGAAGGGTGCCGGCGATCCATAGGGATCAAGGTCAACCGCATCAAACCTTCGCTCTGCAAGCAATGCATGGACATTTCGGCAGGTGACCTCGATATCCATCCCGGATTCTGCGACGTTCTTCCGGATGAGGTTGCAGGCATCGGGGTCATGGTCGTTGATGGTCACGGGGACCCCGCATTCCGAGGCGATCCGGAGCCCGCGGATCCCGGTAGCTCCCATCGCATCAAGGTACCCGGAAGGTTTCATGACAGATGTGAAGAGGACCGTCGCATCACGGTTGAGTTCCATCCGCCGGTTATAAAATATCCGGGCGGTCCCGGGAGGGAATCGGGAAGATGTATCCTGTCGTGGCACAAAAAATCGCGTGCTGCCCTCTTCTACCCGAACAAGGTCCATACTCTGTTCATTGGTGGAATTGCGGAAACCTTATACCTTCTCCTCGTGAACGTATACTGCCGCGGGCGTGTGGCCTAGTCTGGACAGGGCGGCAGCCTCCTAAGCTGTAGGTCGGGGGTTCAAATCCCTCCACGCCCGTTCTTCCTTTTTCCCAATAGTATTCCCGCACATTGATATGGCACGGGTGCGAACGATAATCGGACGGAGGAATGGCAGGGAGTGAGGCTACCCGGACTGATACGGATCCTGCGCCCTGTTAATGCGTTCGTCGCCGGGCTTGCATCGGTGCTCGCCTATTTCATCGCATCAGGCACCCTTGTCCCTGAAGCCCTCATCCTCATCGCCATCGTCTTCCTGATAACGGCCGGGGGAAATACGATCAATGATTACTATGATGCGGGGATCGACCGGATCAACCGTCCCGACCGCCCCATACCTTCCGGCGAGGTGAGTCTCAGGGGAGCGGGGAGCCTGTCCTTCATCCTCTTTACCGGGGGAATCGTCCTCTCCCTCTTCACAAACCCGCTCTGCATCACGATAGCCGTCTTCAACGCTGCCCTCCTGTTCCTGTACGCCTGCCGGTTCAAGAAAACGCTCTTCATCGGGAATATGACGGTGGCATACCTTTCAGCATCGATCTTCCTGTTCGGGGGAGCCCTCTATGGCCCTGCAGGAATGGCACAGGTCTCTGCTATCGCCCTTATTACCTTCTTTGCCATGCTCTCCCGCGAACTCCTCAAGGCAGCAGAGGATGTGGAAGGGGATGCCAGGGCCGGAGCTGTCACTGTTCCGGTCGAGTATGGTGTGCGGGTGACGGTTCTCCTCTCGCTCCTGTTCGTCCTGTGTGCAATTGCCGGGAGTCTGTACCCTGTTCGCTGGTGGGGCCTCCCGTACTTTGGGGGTATCCTCATCGTGGACACCATTATCCTTGTTGCGGCTCTCCGCCCGCTCAGGTGCCGGAAACCGTCCTGCATCAGGGATACGGGAGCCACCACGCTCCTGAAACTCGGCATGTTTGCATCGCTGGTTGTCTTCACCATCGCGGCCACTCTCAGGTAAGGCGAAGTCAGGAGAGGGGATCGGTCTTCGGGATCGGTACGAGATCCCAGGGAATCCTGGCCGGATCGACCCCGAGTTTTATGATTTCAAACACGTCATCCCACTCGACGAGTGTTTCAACACACCCTTCCTTCAGGGTGACAACGCCCATAGAGACCAGGCCGAGCTTGTCTGACATCTCGAGGCCTTCTTTGACCTCCCCCAGGCAACCCACCCCGATAATGGC
>DUGL01000064.1 GCA_013331415.1 Methanoregulaceae archaeon
GCCGGGTTCCACCACATCCAGTCATAGGGGCCGTTTACCGGGGCCAGGAAATACATAAGACCATGGATAGGGGTTGCACCCTCGTACGTGCCAAAGATGGTGATCCCGACATTGTTCAGGAAGAGGCCAACCATCTGGATGTTTGCCTGCAACACGCGGACAAGGATCATGGGCAGTACACTTGCATAGATCAGTTTCACCGGGAACCGTGCCCTCGCGCCGCGCACCTGGGCATGCGCAAGCGGGATCTCGATACGGGTGGACTCAACATACACAATGATAAGAAATATCACTATCGTTGTGATGAACGCGAGGATCTCCGGCCCCATGTATTGGAGGAAATTGGCGCCATCTATCAGGACCGCGACAATGCGGGGGAAGAATCCCACCGGGTACTGATCGGTGACCGGTATCCAGGATATCAGCCCGTTGATGATTGCCTGGGAGATGCCGGCAATGATAAAGAGCCCGACACCTGACCCGATACCCCACTTGGTAACCACTTCATCCATGAACATGATCAGCACACCGCCGATGCAGACCTGGATGAAGATGATCAACGAGACGGTAAACAGGCTGCCGTTGAAGAACAGGTCGGCAACGATCGGATCAGGCATCAGGAACCCCCCGACAAGGTTCGGGAGGGCGGTGATGATGATCATGACGAAAATCAGGAGCTTCTGCAGTCCCATGTACTGGACCTGTCCCCGCACTTCCGTGGTATCAATACGCAGGATATCTGCACCTTTCAGGAGCTGCAGCACGATGGATGCAGTGACGATCGGGCCGATACCGAGCTGGACAAGCGAACCGCTTGCACCGGCAAGGAGGGCACGGTAGAACGTGAAGAGATCCTGTGAATTGGGATCAAGTCCCCAGAGCGGGATATTGGTCATGAAAAAATACAGGATCAGGATGCCAGCGGTCCACAACAGCTTGTTCTTGAAATGGACATGGCCTTCGGGACTCTTCACTGCCGGCATGGCTGCGAGCAGCGGTTCCATTCGGTCCAACAATGTACCCATGCTTCCACCCGAAAAATTGGTCAGATGACCAGAGCCTGGCCACCCATTGCCTCGATCTTGCTCTTTGCCTGGGTCGAGAAAGCTCGTGCAGTGATGTTCATCTTCACCGTGACTTTTCCGCTGCCAAGTATCTTATCGATACCGATCTGATCCGCGTTGATGATGATTGCATCCCCGTCCCGGGTCGCTATTCCCTCTGAGAGGAGGACGGGTGCCATCTGGTCGATCTGGCCGATCGAGAGGACCCGCATCATCCGCGTGGTCTGGTTATAGAACCCATTCTTGCCGTTGTGGACCTCGCCGTACAGGAGGTAGTGGGAGAATCGGTGGTCGCGGTGACCTGCCCGACCTCTCCCCCCACGGTTTCCGGCTCCACGCCGGTTCTTGTGAGTTCCTCCACCACATGTCCGCGATCCGCGGTATTTCGAGCGTTTATTTACAGGCATACCTCATCACCTCATCCTGTGGAGGAGTGCATTGATCTCTGTGCCGTAGTACCCGAGCGCTCCACCCTGCTGGACGGTCCGCTTGATGGTCCGGTATCCTTTCCGCGGCGGGTGGAGCCTGAGCACGGGTTTTAATCCCGGCACATCGATCAGGCGGGCATCCCCCGATGCAAGGGAAGCAGCGAATTCCGGGATCCCGGAGAAGGCTGAGTTCGCCTTTATGTACTCATCAGTGAGGGGAATATTTCCCATGATCCGTCCCCGTGTACGGAGGATCGTCTCGATAGTTGCTGCATCCACCTCACCGTATGCAACGAAGTCCTTGACCTTCCGGATCATGCCGAGATACTCGGGAGTGTCCGGTACAAGAACACAGTGGTTGATATGGTGCAGGCGCAGCATCTTGAGGGTGTCCTTGATCTCCCGGCGGGTGTTGACAACCCCCCGCACCTGGACAATCGCGTACATTACTCTGATCCTCCACGCCGTATCATATTGGTTGCTGCGAGCGCGTTGAACGTGGCCTTGGCAAAGTTGATAGTCGTCCTGGTCTGACCTTTCGAGAAGGTCCACGCGTCCCTGATGCCGGCGAGCTGGAGCACCTTCCTGCTGATCTCACCGGTGACAAGGCCGATGCCCAGGGGTGCAGGCTTGAGTGTCACCCGGACGCTCCCAGCAGCGCCTTCCACCTTCATGGGTATGGAGTGGTTCGCTTCGCATCCACATTCCCAGGACCCGCATCCCCGCTTCACCTTGATCATGTTCACCTTTGCGTTCACGATCGCTTTCTTGATCGCATCGCCGACTTGTGAATCCTTCCCCTGCCCGAACCCGATGTAGCCGTTCCGGTTCCCGACAACGACCACGGCACGGAACTTGACCCTGCGCCCTGAATCGGTCATGCGCTGGACCATCTGGATATCGAGGACTTCATCCTCGAGGTCAGGGAGAAATGTATCGACGATCTCAGGTTCCTTGATGGGACGCCCGCTCTCGAGCACCTGGTCGATACTCGTGATCTCGCCGGATGCCACCATCCGGCCAAGACCGGTCAGCGGTACCCATTCTGTCTTCTCGTACGGCATGTCACCTCAACTCCTTCATGATGGCGTCGATCGTCCCTTCCACATTTTTCACCAGATCCCCTGCACGTTCCGGTGCGTAGGCTGCAATATGTGCTCCCTTCGCCCGGTCATCGGCAGGGAGAATCTGTTCTCCGTGCGGTACATCGAATCCTGCGGTAATTGCTCCTTTCAGTGCTGCAAAGACCCGGTTTCCGGGTGTTGCCCGATGCAGCCCGATATCAAGGATTGCACGGTCAAAATCAGCATTCAGGGCCTTGACGGCAAAGAGCATCCCGGTCAGGTATGCTGCCGGGGTGCTGGATGCAGATCCGGTAAACCCGTATCTGGCAAGCTCGGCCGAGCTTGCGGCGACGAGGGTACGATCTCCGTCAAGTTCTGCCGACACCAGCTGGATGATGATCTGGCGGTTCGTCTTTCTGACAACCATCCGGGGACGGTCAGAGACCACGAGCTTTGCCCGTTTGTAATAATCCGTCTTCCCTTCCTTTCTTCTCCGGAAGGGAACGAAGTACCTCGGTCCTGTCGCCATCTACTTCATCCTCCCTGAAATGATCTCCAGCTGGGCTTTGAGGTGGGCAACGTTCCTGAACTGGCCACCCGCGGCTTTCCGATAGAGCATGCGGTACATATGCGGGTCGATCTCACCGGTCCCGCGGAGCTCAACGAGAGCTTTCCTGATTGCCCGTATCTTCTGGATCCACATCCGTTTCGACGGGTTCCGTGCCCCTGCAGCTCCCCGCCGGCGACCGGGCCCTTTGCAGTGACCATAGGAACGTTTCGCCATCTTTGCGCGGGCCCTCCCGCGGCTGTTTCCTGCTATCTGGCGGGCACTGATTGCTCCTTCGCCGATCAGCCCCCGGAGATCCTCACGCGAGATGGCGTTCTGGATATCACCCAGACGGTCGGGATCAAACCAGACACGGTGAACCCCGCACCCCAGGAGCGATGCCGCGATCCGCCGCTGATTCCCGATATCAGTCATTGCCCGTCACCTCCTCACCGACAGGGGTAATATCCCGCGGGTTCAGGATCTTGAGTCCTGCCGTGACTGCCTGTGCCTGTATCACGAGACGCTTTTTATTCCCTACTGTTGCCCCGATCCGGATAGCAACCTCCTCAGGGTTCAGACCATCGAGATCGGCAGGAGTGAACACACGGACCTCGTGGTATCCGCTCGGGTGCATGTGCCTGACTGCGACAGGACTGCCATATCCCGGTGTGGGAAGCGGTCCTTTCGCCTTCTTCTGCCTCCGCTGTTTTGAGTGGAGCCCGCGGGGCCGCCTCCATGATTCAGAGAGCTGCTTCTTCTTTCCGGCACCATCGCGCTTGAATGAGGCTGACTTGTCGGAGCGGACCTGGATCAACCTTTTCTTCTCACCGGCCATTTCCATCACGTCCTCTCCACAATGTAGATCCCATCCTGAAAGACGCGCGGGTCACGGTTGCGGATCTTGGTCGCATGCTCGATATTTGCGAAGGTGGTGCCGAGCAGTTCCTTGTCGATCCCGGTGAGCAGGATCTCATCATTGCCAATTTTTATGGTCACGCCATTCACGATCGTGGCATAGCGGGCCTTCTTCTCACCGAGGAAATTGTTTATCTCGAGTTTCCCTGCCTGGAGTTTGAGCTGGATGGGAAAGTGGCTGTAGACCACCTTCATCCGGTACTCAAAACCAGTAGTGACCCCTTTGACCATATTTGCAGCGTGAGCGGCAAAGGTGCCTACCATGGCATTCACGTTCTTTCTCTCCGAACTGGTTGAGAACATCAACTCCTGCCCATCGATAGACGTGGTTATCTGGGGGAACCGGACGCTGCGCTCAAGCTGACCTTTCGGCCCTTTCACCTTGAGCACTGCCCCTGCAAGCTCGACCGTAACGCCGGGGGGTATGCTTACTTTTCGTACTGCTATCATCCTCTGCACCTCAATAGACATACCCGAGCAGTTCTCCACCGACCCCTTCTTTCCGGGCCTGATCGTGAGTCATGACCCCATGGGATGTTGAGAGGATCAGGATCCCGAAGTTCTTTCCCGGAAGGTACTGGGTTTCCCAGTACTCAAGCTCGCTCGCCTGGACCGAATAGCGGGGTGAAATTGACCCGCATTTGTTGATCCTGCCATTCAGCTGGACAAGGAACTGTCCACCACGACCGTCATCGAGGTACTCAAACCCGCTGATGTACCCTGATTCCTGCATGATCCGAAACATGGACCCGAGGAGTTTACTTGCCGGCTCGATGGTCACACTCGGTTTGCCTCCATCTGAAGCGTTCTTGAGCGCACTCATCCCGTCTGCCAGCGTATTTAATCTTGCCATCGTTATCCTCCTCCTCAGTTCATCTTCTTGAAACCCATCTTCTGGGCCCATTCCCGGAAACACTGCCTGCAGAACATGATATGGTACCTGCGAACGAGGCCCTGTTTCCTGCCGCATATCCGGCAGTCAAATGCACCGCGGCCGAACTTCTTCTTCTGCTCTCCGGCCATCATGACACCTCCACACGGTACGTGCCCTTCAGGAATGCAAGGGCATCCTCGGTATTCACCCGCTGCTTGTGCGGGAGGCGGCGTTGTTCGATATGCCGCCGTGCGATGCGTACCCCTCTCCGGCCAAGGATCACGTTGATATCCATACCGTAAATCCCGATCTGGGGATCATAGGACATGCCGGGGAAATCAGTATGCTCTTCAATACCAAAGGAGAAATTTCCTTCACTATCGATTTGTGTCGGGCTGATCTTCCGTTCGATTGCCGTAAGCGCAGTGTCCAGGAATTCTCCCGCCAGTTTCCCGCGGAGCGTGACCTTGCAGCTGATGGGAGCACCTTTCCGTATCCCGAACGCCGGGTTGGTCTTTTTCGCCACCCCCGTCACCGGGTTATTCCCGGTGATCTTCTTCATGATATCGATGCCCTTCGAGAGCTTATCCCCGCCCTCTCCGACACCCATGTGGACAACCACTTTCTCGACAACGAGCTCGCGCATCGGGTTCATTCTTCAATCCCCCATTGCGCAAGGGCAGGTGTCTCGCGGCCTACCATGTAGATGTAGGTCTCAACAGTATCAAACGTCGTTCCTTCCTGCTCGTCTGCGAGAAGGACGCGGTTCTGGACACTCCCTGCAATCTTCTCTATCCTGGTTATCCGTGCAATCCGGCCTGAATGCTTCCCACCGGTAATCATTGCCATGTTCCCGACAGCGAACGGGAAGTGGTCAATGATAGTGAAACGGTCTTCCGGCATGAGAGAGATAACGATCGAATCACCAGGTTTGTACGTGTTGTCGGCAAGGATGTTTGCCCCGTACCGAAGGTTGAGCTGTATTTTTCCACCCGGAACAATGGTTTTGTTCCTGACCTTCGCAAGCCGTGTCCTGGCTGACTCCGCATCGATTGCAATCGTCTTGTGCCGACCCTTCTTATCCCTGAGAATACGGTAATGCTTCTCTATCTTTGGCAGGGAGATGATGTCAAAGATACCAATTCCCATCCGTGGATCGCGGCAGACCCTGCCATTGATGACGAGATCGTTCTGGTTAAGGATCTGCTTGACCTCCTTCATGTTCCTGGCGAACCCCATGTGGTCGCGGAGCCAGACTGCCACCGGCATCGCATTTGCATTGTGCGGACCGGGGACGGTCTTTGCCACGAATGTGTTGGTCTTCTTTGCAATGTGCCATGAATCCGGGGCCCGGAGACGCTTGAGGTGATTGGACATCAGCGCGCCTCCGAGAGTTTCCCGGCCCGCCGGGGATCCTTCAGGTTGAGTTTCGTGACCTGCACGTTGGACGGATTCACCGGGCGGGGGACCTCAGTCCCATCTGCCTTCGGAACCGCGACACCCTGAACCACGATCAGGGAGCGATCTGTATCGACTGCATCGACAACACCCTCCGTACCCGCAGCATTGCCCCGCAACACTTTGACCGAATCGCCCTTCACAACCCGGACACTCCGGATCCTGTACTCTTTCCGGAGGTCCGGGGAGAGCGGTGCAGAAAGGAACTTTCCGCGGAGGTGCGCTGGTGCATTATAGCGCGCTTTGCGCTGTTTTCTTGGCTGTATACTCTCTATTCTTACCATAACCTGCACACCTCATACGATCATTGTTGCCATCGAGCCGATCTTTGGAAACCGCTCTGCAACTTCGCGTGCGACCGGCCCTTTGATCTCAGTCCCGCGGGGTTCATTCTTCTCATCAACAACGACGATTGCGTTGTCGTCAAAGGAGACGCGCAGGCCACTCGGGCGCCGCATCTCCTTCCGCTGCCGGATAACCACGGCACGCACGAGTTTGCGCCGCATGTCAGGGGTCCCCTTCTTCACGCTGACCGTGGCGATATCCCCAAGGCCCATCTTCGGCTGGCGCCGCCTGACACCATGGTACCCGAATACGGACACGATCTGGACCTCGCGGGCTCCCGTGTTGTCGGCGCAGATCAGCCGGCTCCCGGTTGCCAGGGCCCTCGGCGTGTGCGACTGCTTTGCCTTCATGACTGCTGCACCTCGACAACCACGAAGCTCGTGGTCTTTGAGAGCGGCCTGCACTCGGCTATCTTCACGGTGTCTCCCGTCTTTGCCTGAATGCAGGGGGGATTGTGCGCGTGAATCCGTGAGCTCCGCTTTTCATACCGGTTGTACTTACGCACGAAATGGAGGTAGTTTCTCTCGACTACTACCGTCCCCATCATGCGATCGCTCACGACTTTACCGGTGATCACCTGGCCGCGCACCGGTAAACTGCCGTGAAACGGACAGTGTGCGTCGCTGCATGCCTGTTCAGGCTGCATAACGCCTAACCCAATATCTCTTGCCATTATATACCTCTGATTTTGATGTTCTGTGTAATCCTTCTCTCGGGAGCTGTTGCCAGCGCCGAACCATCGATCGCAAGGGGTGTCCCGTCCGGGAGCGTGATCCGGAAGCAACTCTGGTGTTTCTGGACTCTCTTGTCCCCACGGGAGGTGCGAATCAGGAGCGTGTTCTTTGTCTCTTCGATGATGCGGCCGCTCATGTTCACGTGAGAGGGGTTTGCTGCCTCTATGACCGAAACATCCAGTCCCGTCAGTTCATGGCGCAGGATGTTCCGGGGAGCAATCATGCTGTTCTCCTCTGGTTCTGTTCCGTCAGCACCCGGGCTACGGTCCTGCGGAGTTCACGGATCCTTCCAGGGTTTTCCGTTGATCCGCCGGCGCTTACCTTCCCGTTATGCTGAATCAGCTCGATTCTGAGCTTGTCCATCTGTTCCTGCAGCTCTACGTCAGAGAGCTGGCGGATATCGCGGGCACGGAGGATCGCCATTTACCGCTCCTCCGGGACTTCGATATCATCATATTCATCGAGATCCGCTGCGAGATCCTCTTCGATCTCCTCACCAACCGGTGTGACGGCGATCTCGGCTCTCGGCATGACTTTCTGCTTGGGAACGATCATTTCAAAGTGGTCGGGCAGTTTCGAATCCGGCGGGATGATCCTGACCTGTACACCAATGACACCGAGTTTCTTGATTGCGACAGCAAAACCCTTCTCCACGATGGTATTGACCGGTTCCCCGCTATGCTTGATGTAGCCTTCTGTGAACTTCTGGGTCCTGGCACGGGCACCAGTCAGTTTTCCGGCAATGATCACCTCGCAGCCAAGAGCACCCGATTCCATAACCCGCCTGAGAATGCTTGAGCCGGCCTTCCTGAAGTACCAGCCCCGCTCAAGGGCGTTTGCCAGGCGCTCGGCCATGATCTGCGCATTGAAACTCGGGTTTGCCACCTGCTGGACCTCAATCTGCGGAGACTCGACACCGAAATCGGTGGCAAGGTCCTGGGTGAGTTGCCGGACAACTTTGCCACCCTTCCCTATCACGATACCCGGTTTCTCGGCATAGATGGTAACCTGGGTACCAAGCGGTGTCCTCTGGAGGTCCATGCCGCCGTATCCTGCCCGTTTGAGTTCCTTTACCAGGTGCTTCTCAACGCGGGCACGCCGGGCACCTTCTGCAATGAATTTCCTCTCGACTGCCATTACGCTACCTCCTGGACCACGATCTCGATGTTCACGGTCTCGCGGCGCTTGGGTGTTGCCCGCCCCATAGCCCGGGGAAAGATACCCTCGACACCTCTCCCCCTGTTTGCTGCAACATGGACAATCTCGAGGCGTTCCGTGTCAAGACCAAGATATTCGGCATTCCTGGTCACTGAGTTGATAAGCCGGATATACTCCCTCGATGCTTTCCTGGGGTAGCGGCCTGCATCCCACTTGACGAGCCCCCGCTTGTGGGCAACCTTGCGGTTGAACTTCCGGAAGGGAATGGCCTTCTTCGCTGCGATGACGTCCTCGAGATAGGCGATGACGTCCCCGGTCCGCTTGTTCCTGATGAACCGCGCGATCTCGATGGCGTGCTTGGGCGAGACGGGAAGTTCGTTTGCCTTCGCCCGCGCCACGGTATCGCCCTTTATATCGGCTGAATAACCTGTTCGTGCCATCTCCATCACTTCAACGGTACATACTTGCTTGACCGGGTTGCACCGATACCGGCACTCCCGTGGGTCACTTTTCTCCTGGTCAGGGCGAATTCCCCAAGGATATGGAAGACTGCTTCGGGCTGGATCTCGACTTTCATGAACTCCTTCCCGTTGTAGATCTCCACTTCCTTTCCGATCATCTCGGGCATGATCACCATGTCCCGGAGATGCGTCCGGATCCGGGTCTCCCCGCTCCGGAACCGGGACAGGAGATGCTCTTCCCCGCGGCTGAGGCCCCGGTTCACTTTCCGGCGGACCCGCGCAGGCATGATCGGCAGGAGTTCCGCGATTCCCATCGCGCGCAACTCCTCGACCCGGAACCCGCGGTACGTGAATTCTTCCCGCCGCCTTGGCAACCTCTTCTGTGTCTTCTTAGCCATCTCTATCCCTCACTTCTTGCCCCGGCCAGTCTTGCGGGCGGCTACATGGCCGACAGTCCTTCCCGGAGATGTTCCTCGTGCTACGGTCTTTGGCCGCCCTGTATGCTGGTGGCCACCGCCCCCGAAGGGATGGTCAATAACGTTCATCGCCACACCCCGCACCCGGGGCCAGTTCGATGCGCTGTTCCTCATCTTGTGGAACTTGTTGCCGGCCTTGACAAACGGTTTCTCTCCCCGTCCCCCGCCCGCAACAATCCCGACGGTTGCCCGGCAGCGTGCATTGAACCACTTGGTCACGCCGCTTGGCATCTGGACCCCGACCCGCTCAGGGGTCTTGTCGATGACGATGGCCTGGACGCCGCCAGCACGGACAAACTTGCCGCCATCATTGGGCCTTGCCTCGATGTTACAGATATACGCCCCGGTCGGTATGGCCGAGAGAGGGAGGGTGTTGCCATTTCTCACTTCCCCGTCAGGACCCCAGGTGACAGCGTCATCCACGCCAATACCTTCGGTGACCAGCATGTATATCCTGGTTCCATCCTCGAGTTTCACCAGGGCTATGGGGGTATGGCGTGCGGGGTCGTGTTCGATATCAATCACGGTACCACGGACGGTGGTCTCCCCGGTCCCGGGATGACGGAGTGCCGCTTTGAACCGGTGGGATGGCACGCGGTAGGTAGGGCCTCCTTTTCCTCTGCTCTGTGTTGTAATACGATGTCCCATTGTTACACCTACATAATGCCAAGCCGGCTGAGTATCTCCTCTGCCGCCTTCTCGTTGGCAAAGCTGATGATCGCTTTCTTCTCTCCGCGCATGGTCATGACCGTGGAGATCCCGGTAACCTCCTGTTCAAAGGTCTTCTCGATCTCCCGCTTGATTGATCGCTTTGTCGCGCCTTTGTCCACGAGGAACTGGAGTTTGTTCTCCTTCTCAAGCGCCATCATGGCCTTTTCGGTCACATAGGGGTGTTTGAGCACCATCTTACTGACCTCCGAGCTTCTGGAGCGCACCTTGGGTGAAGATCGTGAGCCTGCCCGGGAGCGTCCCGGGAGCGAGGAGTTCAGTATTCAGCTGCTCGAGCGTGACCACATCCACGCCGGCAAGGTTGCGTGCGGCTGTCAGGGGTTTATCTGCGGTAACGATGAGGAGGCTCTTCCTCTGCTTGTAACGCCGCCCCCGCATCTTGCCCCGGCCAGCCCGGACCTTTCGTGAGCGCTTCGACCGCTCGATATCCTGGTACAGCCCTGCTGCAGTAAGCGCTGAAATGATCTCTGACGTTCGGTTGATGTCCTCAAATGCATTCTCAAACACAACCGGGACCGGGCCGGTAAACAGGTGTCCGCGTGCCCGCACAAGATCTTCTGATGCACTGGCAGCCAGTGCGGATCGGAATGCCTTTGCCTTCTCCTTCTTGTTTATCCTGATAAGCAGGACCTTCTGTACAACGGGCGGGTGTGCTTCCCTTCCGCCCTTTGCCTGGGGGACCTTTGCTGCACGCGACCCTGTCTTGATACGTGGCACGTGCGATACGCCCCGGCCGCTTCCCCAGCCTACTGCTGAAGAGTTGATGCCAGCATACGGATAGGTTCCGTGAGGCTGCCTCCGGGTGCTCTGGTGTGCCACAACCGCCTTCCTGATGAGATCGGGGCGGTATTCCTCAGAGAATGCCGGGGGAAGTTCGATGTCCTGACCCATGGCGCCATCAAGTGTTCTGACCTGTACTTTCATCACTGCTCACCCCTGCTTACTCTGTGTGCTCACAAACTCAATTGCGGGCTGACGGGGAACGTGCTCTCCCTGCCTCATTGCGGGTCGAATCCTGATCAGGCGTTTGACCGGGCCGGGAACAGAACCCTTGACAAGGACGTACGGATTTTTGAGGATTCCGTAATAGAGGAATCCGCCTTCGGGTGTCACTTCTGCACCATTATCCCCAATCTTCAGAATACGTTTGTTGAACTCAGTGCGTTGCTGGTATCCCATCTGGCCGGCCTGGGGGACCTGCCAGCGAACGTGGTGCGGGTTCCATGGCCCGAGGTTGCCCACGTGACGTTTCTTGCCACCACGAGAGTGTTTCCGTTTCCGGAGCTTGATACCCCAGCGCTTGACCGGGCCCTGAGTCCCTTTTCCGGTCGTGATAGCGGTGATGTCTGCATAGGAACCGGGCTGGATGATATTTTTCAGGCCAACCTCGTTTCCAAGGAGATTCATGGCAAATTCAAACCTGCTCTCAAGCGACCCCCCGGCGATCCGGACTTCCATGAGATCAGGCACCTTCTTCGGGATGCCTGATACCAGTTCCGGAGTAGTATGCATGAGGGCGAAAACCTCAGCTACCGTCCCAGCCGTGATACCGTCAAGGATGGCCTGCCGTGCTCCTGATCCGTCATACTTTTTCGGGAGCGTAATTCTTCGTGCGAGAGCAGGGTCGGGGGAATCGGCCCAGACCTCTGTCATCGGGTGCTTCCCGTAGGTGTCGCGGGAATAGGCCCGGATCGCGGCGACCTTCATGGCAGGGATCTCGATGACCGTTACCGGCACCATGATATCTTTCCCTTCGGTAGGGCTGTTCTTGTGGTCATCGACCATGACGATATGCGTCATCCCTACCTTGTACCCGGCAAATCCCTGCAGCACCGGCGTTCCCTCATACTCCGGCCATGACTGGTATTTCGGGACCGGACTTTTTGCCCGTTTTCTGGGGCTGAATGCGAGGGATCCTTTTCGCGGTGTGTTGATCTTCGGCATTTTTTCATCAATCCTTCTCTAATCTGACAATTCAGTGCTGCACCTGCCGCAACATCTCCCGCGGAAAACCGGGGTAATTTGTGTACGGCATGTACCTGCTCCGAGAGAGCGTGACGCTCCGGGTACGCGACCTTTCCGGAAACCGGAGCCATGAAAGCTCCTGCCTGCGGTGCGAATTTATGACGGTGAGAGTGGAGTACGGGTGAACCAGCCGGATCCGGGATCCTGCCTTCACCCCCCCTCGTTCCTACCTGTCGTCGCAAAGAGAACCTGACTATCGCGCGGATGTACCAGTATGATGCTGATACACGCGGGCTCGTGCAGAGCACGTCCACCCCTGCGCTGATCAGTTCCACCGTGTCAGCCCGTTGTGAATGAACACAACTCCTTCTCGGCTGTGCCGCCCGCATGGACGGCACCCGCCACATATGAGTGTTCCGGTTTCCGCCGGCCCCCTCACATAGGCTTCCGTAACTATTGTACAGAAATCAATATAAAACTTCTTGGCAGCAGCATGACTGGCACGGGAACCTGACTGCAGAACAATCATGCCAGCCCTTGCAGCGGCAGGACAGCGATCGGGAGGTGGGGGTCACCCGAAATACAGATCACCTTCATCGTTTATGTAGACCTCGATGTCCTCCTTGATGTACCGCGCTCTGATGCGCTCCGGAGTCGCATCCCTGATCTTGTTGATGAGGGAGATGGTATCGTACTTCACCTTGACACCGATCTTCTCGGCCTCCTGGTAGATGAAGGGGGCTATCTCAAGGAGATCCATTCCCGATCCGACGGTACAGAGGTGGGTGGCATCAAGGGTATACAAAAAATCAAGGGTCTCCCTGGCCCGCCTGATATTTTCCGTTGCGGATTTCTCGATGGTACAGACATTGGCTTTTGATGTGTGGATGATATCTGCGATCTGCTGCTGGGTCAGCCCCTGTTTACGGAATCTGAGCACCTCTTTCTGGCGATCGGTGAGCAACCCGTCCTTCATTATAAATCAGTAGCTGGTTGAAACTTAAACACTTTTCGTTAACATTCGGCTCATCATTCATCGTCGGGCTCTGTCTGATCCCTGGATCTGCCGGGATATCTGTCGTATCAGGAAAACAACGATAAAGGCTGAATTTTAAATTCGAATCAAATTTCAAAACGTTTATATCTGCCAGCACGAATAGTAACCTGTTATAATCTGAATTTGAGGTATATACATGGTTGTAAAAGTAGGAGTTGCCAAACTCGGCAACATAGCAAGCGGCGTCATGGCTGAGCTCCTCCTCGATGAGAGGGCAGACCGCGAGGACATGCAGACATTCATGGCAACGAGCGGGACGAAACTCCAGCCTGAGGACATTGACCGGGTTGTCAACAACATGGTCGCATGGAAGCCCGATTTCGCCATTGTCGTCTCACCGAATGGAGTGCTTCCCGGCCCGACAGGTGCACGTGAGCGTCTTCTCGCTGCAGGGATCCCCACCCTCTTCATCACGGACGATGTGACCACCAAGAAGGAATGGGCTGAGATCAAGGACGGAAAGTTCGGGTACATCATCATGAAGGGCGACGCGATGATCGGCGCCCGGCGTGAATTCCTGGACCCCATTGAGATGGCTGACTACAACGGGAACCTTGTCAAGGTGCTGGCCCTCACCGGTGCATTCCGCAAACTCCAGATGGCAGTCGACCAGGTCATCGACCAGGTCAAGGCCGGAAAGAAGGGTGCAGAACTCGTTATGCCGAAACTGGTTGTCTCTTCAGACAAAGCTGTTGAGGGAGAGTTCACCAATGCCTATGCCCTGGCAAAGGCTCGTGCGGCCTATGAGATTGCATCAGCGGTCGCGATGGTGAATGTCAAGGGCTGCTTCATGACAAAGGAATGGGAGAAATATATCCCCATCGTCACGAGTGCCCACGAGATGATGCGGGTAGCCGCT
>DUGL01000191.1:0-2744 GCA_013331415.1 Methanoregulaceae archaeon
TCTCAGGTACCCCTGATGAAAACCACGAACATGGTTTTCATGCCACCATGCCTCCGGCATGTTCATACATTATGCTCGACCGCATGGCGGTCATAGGCGGTTCCTATGAAAACGCCTCTGGCATGTTCATGCGTCGGGCCTGTTGCGAAATGCATCATTCTTGTTTTCATGCCAGACTCATTTCGCTCTGGTGATCCGTCATACCCGTTGACCAGAAACGAGGTTTGGTAGCGGTGTGGCTGAAACATGCCTCCTGCTTTTCCGATGCTGGAAGGCCAACCGCCTGGCGGTTCGCGGCGTGTGCAATGAAACGGACATGAAACCCCCCGGTCGCGGAACACCCGTATGGAAACGGCGGAAACAGATTTCCTGGCAGGATAGTTACAGGATCTTCACCGTCTCTGCCTGTGCACCGGAACCGGGACGCAAACTGCGGTTCAGATGAGCTTGATGATCCCGGGTTTCGGCTCCATCGCCTCGCCCTGGCGCAGGAACATGTCGATCTGTTTCCGGATCTCGTCTCTCCCGAAGCCTTCTTTTTCGATCGTCTCGATCACCTGGTCGATCCGGGCCCTCCCGCTCTCATCGGCAATCCCGCGGATCACCTCCTTGATGCGCCTGATAATGTCACGCTTGCTCTTCGAGTACCCGGTGACGACCTTGTCGATGTCAAACGATCCGGTCTTTGCATCGTACGCGATCTGCCGGAGGCAGGTATCAACGATGGTGATCACCCGTTCTGCATCTTCTCCCTCGATATCCTTCGAGAGACGGATCCTCGCACTCGCCTCGGCAAGCCGCACCAGCGCCTCGAGCTGCCGGGCGGTGACCGGAACCGGCTTGCTCGACTCTGAAGCGAGGCCGCGGAGCCGCAGGTAGTAGGCGATGAGCGCTTCGCGGGCAGTATCAGAGAGCCGCGGAAATGAGTTCCGCTTGGCGTACGCAACGTATTTCCGGAAGAGACCGGGTTCGATATCAGGGGTGACCGGCTTGAGCTGTTCGGCAATGTACTCGTCGTTCACCCCCGGGATTGGGCTCTTGCTGTGCTGGACGATCGTCTCACCGATACTGTGGGCTTTCAGGATGTGATCGGCGATAGCGCCGTCCCGTTTCGGGTCCGGTTTGTCCGTCATCACGAAGATGAGATCGAACCGGGAGAGGAGGGAGGCCGGCATGTTGATCTGCTCCCCTATCTGGGCATAATCATCAAACCTGCCGTATTTCGGGTTTGCTGCACCGAGCAGTGCACACCGTGACTTCAGGGTCGCCGTTATCCCTGCCTTGGCGACGCTGATGGACTGCTGCTCCATCGCCTCGTGGAGGGCACTCCGGTCCTCTTTCTGCATCTTGTCCATCTCATCGATGGCAGCGATCCCCATGTCGGCAAGGACGAGCGCCCCGGCCTCGAGCGTCCAGCGGCCGTCCCCGAACTCGTCCTTGACCGCGGTTGCCGTGAGCCCTGCCGAGGTAGAGGACTGCCCGCTCGTGTAGATGGCCCGGGGCGAGAGCTTGACCACATACCGCAGGAGCTGGCTCTTTGCGATGCCGGGGTCCCCGATGAGGAGGATGTGGATGTCGCCGCGAAGGTGGCTCCCGTCCGGCATCTCTTTCATAATACCGCCGAAGAGCTGGAGTGCGATCGCCTCCTTCACATCATCGTTGCCATAGATGGTCGGGGCGATCGAGTGGGTGATCTTCCGGTAGATGGTGGGTTCACGGGAGAGGGCGAGGATCTCCTCCTCGGCTTTTTCATCGATCTCCACCTCTTCAAACTCTTTCTCAGCGATCTCGATCGAGTTGCATTCGAGGTAAATGTCAAAGATGGTGCTTTTTTCCCCGTGACTCACCCGCTGGATGGACCGGAGGATACCGTTGATCACCACCCGGTCTCCCGGGGCAACGAGGCCGGTGAGGTCATCGGTTGCATCCACATCGAGGGTCTGGGGCTGTTCACCACCCCGGAGACCTTCGGGAGATTCCTGTATCCGCAGTTTCTGGGAGTTCACAAATTTTGACCGTTTCGGGACGAGGTCGAGTTTCCTGAAGGTGCAGCCATCCGTTGCGCACCCTTCCGGCTCCCTGAACTTGCCGTAACCCTGCTCCCGGATCGTGATGTGGCCGCCGGGGCACCGGAAGTAGGCCTCCACGATCCGCGGGCGCACCTCGGTGGTCTTCCTGAGGATACCTTCGACGCTGATGAATCGGTTGATGTGATCGGACCGAATCTGCCTGATGGCGACTTTCTTCGGCAGGTTGGTGAACCGGATGTTGATCTCCCGGGTCGGCTTGCCGTCCTTTGTCTTGATGAGCTGGTGAGCGAGGATAGAGGATTTTACATCCTCGATCACCTTGCCCGGGTTTTCCAGGAGCTCATCTGCCATCCGGATACCGGTCTTGCCGAAACTCTCGAGCTCACGGTAATCGATGAAGAGGGATCGTTTATACGGGTATTCCCGCGATATCCCGGAGAGCTGCTTTTTATACCGGCTCTTTAAGAACCGGCTCCAGTCCGCATCACGGTCGATGATCTCGGCGCCCTGCTCCAGGTCCATAGGTCACCCGGAACGCGATCGTTTCGCGTGTATGACAAACTGCGCGATCAGGGCGTCCATCTGGAGGTCGCTGCTCGCTCCTTCCGAGAGGCGGAAGTCGGTGATCCCGAGTTGATCGATCAGCGCCACGCGGAGGCTCTCATCCATCGGCTTGCGGAGGATTGCCCGGTAGCACTGGTTGATCAGCTCGTT
>DUGL01000191.1:2766-5715 GCA_013331415.1 Methanoregulaceae archaeon
GAGTGAGAGGGTGAGCAGCTCATCGATCTCATCCGGCCGTGCCGATGCGGTTATGGAATAAACCGCATCCTTTGTGATCTCCCGCGAGAGGATGGCGACACCCTGGAGCGCATTGATTGCTTTTCGCATGTCGCCCTGGGCGATGTAGGCTATCGCATCGATGGCGTCATCGTTCACCTGGAGATCTTCGTTTGCGGCGATACGGTGGATCTCGGCGGCGATCGCGTCCCTGTCGAGCGGCCGGAAACGGTAAATCGCACACCTGCTCTGGATCGGGTCGATGATCTTTGAGGAGTAGTTACAGGAGAGGATGAACCGGCAGGTCTGGGCATAGCTCTCCATGGTGCGCCGGAGCGCGGCCTGGGCATCGGGGGTGAGAGCATCAGCCTCGTCAAGGAAGAGGATCTTGAAGCCGGCTCCTCCCAGGGGGGAGGTCCGGGCAAACTGCTTGATCTGGTTTCTCACCACGTCAATGCCCCGCTCATCGGATGCGTTCAGTTCACGGAAGTTCATGTGCCATCCCTCGCCAAAAAATTCCCGGGCAAGGGCGACTGCGGCGGTCGTCTTGCCAACCCCCGCACTCCCGGTAAAGAGGAGGTGCGGGAGGCTTCCCGCCCTGACGTAGGACTGGAGACGCTCCACGATCTCGTCCTGGCCGATGATGTCAGCGAGGGTGGTAGGCCGGTACTTCTCGATCCAGATGGTATGACTCTCGTCCATCTCCATTCCTTATCCTGTCTTCCCTGCTCTATTGTTCCTGATAGTCTTTCAGGGTTTTGGAAGAATCCCCGCTGACCCGGACAGGTGGTGATCCTCTCATCCCTCGTCCCTGTTCTCCGGGGGGTATCGGGATCAGGTTTTTTCCGGTACGATCCCCGCAAGCCTCAGGGAAGGACCAGCCCTGGCAGCTGTCGTATCACGGAACCGGTTTGGGCTTGCCTGCTCTCCTGTTGCCCGGTCATGAACCGGAACATTCCTGAGCGGTCCTGAAAAATCTGCACGCAGGTCGTGAAACAAAAAAAATGTGAAGAGGATAACCCTGAAAATTGCTCAGCTATTCCTCTTCAAAGAGTTCCGGTTTCTGTTCCTTTTTGTAGTAGTAGTAGGCCAGGGCTGCGAGGATGAGGATCAGGAGGATGATCGGGATCAGCCATGCAAGCGGGAACCGTGACCAGAACGGTTGTGCGGGGGCGATGGTTGTCGGGATGGGGGTCGTCTCTCCTGGTCCGAAGGTCGGCGGAATGGTCTCTTCCGGGGTGGGGGTGACATTCACCAGACCGTTTTCACCCACGCTGCTATCCGGTGTGGGAGCTGTTGTCGGGACGGTGGTCACGGTTGTGGTCGTGACAACAGTTCCACCGCCACCGCCACCGCCTCCCCCGCCGCCGCCACCGCCGGATACCCTGAAGTATACGACAATGGTATGGTTGCGTATGACATTCTCGAAGCGATAGGTATATACCGGCTGGACCAGAGCATCGTCGACGAGCAACCGGTCAAAGGTGTATCCGCTCGCAGGAGTGAGAGTGAAGTTCTGCGACCCCCCGGCAGGGACCTCTACGAGGCCGCTCGGCTGGATGATTCCACCTACGTTTCCTACAGAGGCGTTGATGTAGTAGAAATCAGCCGGTGGAATCGGCTCGAGGGTAACATAGATGTCAACGATCTCATCTTTTGCCGGGTATGGCGGCAGGTTGTCTGTTACCGTGTAAAACCCGTCTTTTGCTACGGTGTAGGTGCTGTAGTGCAGGGTCGTCAGGTACACCGGGACGGTGAGCGTCCCATTTTCTGTCAAGCCCTTTGAGGTCTGGTCAAACCAGACCTCTGCACCGTCCTCATTGCAATGGACACGGAAGTATCCCGTGTCCCCGCCGATGATCACCTGGACATGGATGTAGTTCTCCTTGCTTACAAATCCTGCACCTGCAGCATTCGTGGCGGTGAGGTTCACGGTATAGAACCCGGGTCCGGTATAGGTGTGGACCGGGTCTTTCAGGGTGGAGGTACCCCCATCCCCGAAAGCCCAGGACCAGCTGGTCGGGTTGTGCGCAGAGGTGTCGGTGAACTGGACGGTGAGCGGCACCGGGCCGGTGGTCTGGTTGGCGGTGAAGTCCGCGATGGGGGGTGGCTGTTCACCGGTCACACGGAGGTCGAGGTTGGTATGGCCACCTTCGCTGTACGGGTAGCTCCACACCCAGTCTCCACCGGCAACAACGTCCCTGCATTCTGCTGGTTCACCGTCGGCAGAGAACGTGATAGCCCAGCCGTCCAGGATCCAGCCCTGGACGGTGAGGTTGTTGTCTGCACCCCCGCCGTACTTCCCAACCTCGCTGGTTATTACAGAACCATTGCCCCCCAGAACCTGGGCATCGATGGGGGTGTTCACCGGCGCAGGGTTGCCATGGAGGGTGATGTTGCCATAGAAGCTGTGCGGGAGCGGGGGGATCGGTTCAAAGACGGTGATGAGGTTCTGTTTCACGATTGAACCCGTGCCTGCTGCATTGCTCGCAGTGAGGTTGACGGAATAGACTCCCGGGTATACATACAGGTGTACCGGGTTCCGGAGTATCGAGGTTGTACCATCCCCGAACGCCCAGAGCCAGGACGTCGGGTTATTGAGAGATGTGTCAGTGAAGTTGACCGTGAGAGGAGCGAACCCGGAAGTCGGATCAGCGGTGAAATCTGCGATTGGTGACAGG
Source organism: Methanoregulaceae archaeon (assembly GCA_013331415.1). Lineage (GTDB taxonomy): Archaea > Halobacteriota > Methanomicrobia > Methanomicrobiales > Methanospirillaceae > UBA9949 > UBA9949 sp10516u. Next base: position 5,466 of record DUGL01000191.1, read on the forward strand.
GAGGGTCCCGCGGTGATTACGTTGGGCTTCGAAGTCGTGTTAAAACCGCATTCGTTTGAGACCGTGAGGGTGACGGTATAGCTCCCCTGCGCCCCGTAGGTATGCTGAGGATTCGGCTGGCCTGAGGCGTATCCGTCACCAAAATTCCAGTACCAGGATGTCGGGTTGTTGAGCGATGTATCCGTGAACTGGACGGTAAGCGGCGCTGGTCCGGAGGTGGGATCTGCAGTGAAGTTGGCGATGGGCACCG
>DUGL01000174.1:0-1710 GCA_013331415.1 Methanoregulaceae archaeon
GCGACCCCGGGGCGGCCATCCAGGTGCCTCGTTGCCGGCAGTCAATTCAGACCAGGACCCTCCCCCAGCGTTTCGATGACCGGGGAATAATTCATTCAGGAATCCTTGATTTACTCTGCCCATGCCAGGCAACGAGGGGGCAAAAAAGAGGGGTCGGCGGTATGCCCGGCCCGGTGCACCGCGTCATGATGCACGTGAGCGAAGGCAGGCCCCGCAGGACCCGTCCTGCAACCGCGACTGGTTCATCAGCCCCGCATGTTCGCGGACCTGCTGGCTGATACCGGTCATATTCCGGACCTGGAGGCCATCCTGTCCGCTGATCCGGTTCTGTACCATCTGGCGTATCTCCTGACCCACCCCGGTACGGTTCCCCTGCATGAGGCAGGTGCGGACCTGTTCGTTCCGGGCTTCTTCACCGGCGTCCTGCTGCCGCGCCTGCAGGCAGTCGCGGAGTTGGATGCCGGTACCTGCTCCCTGTCCCTGCGGCCCGGCGGCCAGTGCGAGCGCCGGGACGATGATCAGGACCAGGAGAGCACAGAGTGCTATCTTTCGTATCATAGTGTATCGACTCCTGGACAGACGGGGAAGGGACGAAAAGGTCCTGTGTCACCCGTCTCCACAGGAACATGGGCAGGGGATATCAAACCATTTCTCGAACGGGAAGCTACATGCCGGGGATGGATACCCTGCCGGGTAAGGGGGGGCACACCCGGGGTTCTGGAACCCGGAAAGGATCCGGACGACCAGGAAAGCACGTCTCTCTCCAGGGAATCATGAGTCATGGTGTGCTGCCCGGCAAATGAGCGGGGTATTGCCGGGAAGGGATGTCCGTTCATCCCAATGTCGACCTGACAACCCGAAAAGAGAGCATCCCCCGGGTCATGTCCCGGGAATCCGGGGAGGATCCAGAGCGAGTGCGGCAACGGGCCCTCTGGCTGTCTCCTCCAGGAGGCAGGGATAATTTTCACCGGCATGGGCAGGGTGCTGCAGTATCGCCGGTTCCCCATCGGCGAGACTCTTGAGGGCCCGGTACGCGTCCTTTGTGAGGAAGTAGTGATTGGACCGCCCGTCCGATCGGTTTTCTACGACACCATCCGCGATCAGCCCCTCCATCTGGCGGGAGACCGATGGCCCGGAAATATCGAGCGCATTCGCAAGTTCCTGTCGCGTCATTCCCTGGCAGTGAGAGAGGAACTGCAGGATGGCACAGGGGGTATCGTTCAGGATATAGTGGATGAGCACCTGCTCGAACGGGGAATACCTCCCCTGGTTCGGGAAGTACCGCACAACACCCGGGCGTACGAAGGTGATGATCGTTCCGGTCTCAACCAGTTTCACGATGTGGTAGCGCAGCGTGTTCTCATTGATCCCGGTCGCTCCTGCGAGCGCCGCGATATCGCTGCCGGGCCGGCGTCCTATCTCGCGGTAGAGGGTGGAGCGTGCAGCATGCCCGAGGACATTCTTCCGTGAGACTCTCCGGTATCCTCCAAAGAGGAGCAGGCTCAGGGAAAAGAGGGGGCTGGCAGGGGAACCCGGCGCAGGGGCATCCTGCGGTGGCGGATCCGTTTCCGGGAGCAGGGGCCATGGCCGCCGGGACCGGGAAAGGCGCGGGGTGGGTTCTTCCCCGGCCGGGGTCTGCGACGGCCCCGGCAGGACCGGGAGCGGACTCGTCTGGGCAGGACCACACGGGTAGCGCCCGGAAGGGGGTGA
>DUGL01000174.1:1848-3973 GCA_013331415.1 Methanoregulaceae archaeon
CTCCCTGTTCTCCCCCGTCCCCTGACCGTGCCCCTCCCTGCAGGAACGGGCTGCCCGGGCTGTCTCCGGCAGTGCCCGGCTTCCCGCCGGATGCCGTCCCCTGCTGCCAAACGGGGTCTGAACCCTGTCCCCGGTATTCATCCTCGCCTGCAGCTCCCCCGGAATAATATTCCCCGGTCCCGTGGAATACCTCGCTGGTGCCGGAGCCGGATGCAGGGGAATTCCCCTGGCTCTCTCTTCCGGTGGAAAGGCCGGCAGGGCCGGATCCAGGCAGGGGTTCACCGGGGGGGAGATCCGCATCGCTCGTTTCACTGCCCATGACCTGGCCGGGCGATGCCGGTGCCATACCTCCCGGGCTGCCCTGGTCGCCGCCATGCGATTGGCCGGGCGATGTACCCGGGGCGGCACCTGCAGGAGCGGACAGAGCGAGGAAGCACAGGGCTATGATGAGCGCTATCCAGAAGAATGACCGGTTCATCCTGATACTCTGTACAGGACACTGCCATAAATAGAATCTCATACCGGCAGCTACCACAACTTCATGCAGGGGGGATATGATGAGCTGGATGGAGGGAGAGAGAGATGATCTATTTTTTATGCTCCGCAGTTGGCTGGGATCCTCCCCCAAAGGAGATCTCCCCGGATTCAACTTTTCTGTGTTTTGCTGGGCGAAAAACCAGGGAATGATATTTTTAAACTTCCTGCATCATACCAATTTATATAAAATATCGAACGAAACTCCCCCTCGATCACCATGAAAACCTGGCTTCGAATTATCGGGTATATTGGTATCCTTGCTCTTTTCTGTTCACCTGGTTTGGCAGTCAGCACGAGCGGGCTGCTCTCATCCTATCAGGTTCAATACGCCCCGGGCCAGGACAACCTGGAACCATATTCCTATCAGCTTCCGATCACCGTCCCGACCCCGCTGCCAGTGGGAATAACCCGGACCGGGACCCTCTCGGTGAGTTCCACACCGGCAGGAGCCATGGTCTCCCTTGATGGTGTGGAGAGGGGGATGACCCCGATCACCATCACCGGGGTCTCCGGAGGGTTTCACCAGCTCAGGGTAACTCTCCAAGGATACGAGGATTATTCCACCAGGGTCGCGATCTGGCCCGGTAAGACGGTGACCGTTCCCGTAACGCTGAAGGCCCCGTCCGCTCCGACCCCCGTCCCTACCCCGCTGCCAACCGGAATAACCCGGACCGGGACCCTCTCCGTGACATCCACCCCCGCGGAAGCCATGGTCTTCCTCGACGGCGTGGAGCGGGGGATCACCCCGCTCACCATCAGCGGGGTCTCCGCCGGGCTGCACCAGCTCAGGGTAACCCGGCAGGGATACGAGGAGTATTCCACCACGGTCCGGATCTGGCCCGGCAAGACACTACTTGTCCCCGTAACGCTGAAGATCCGCATGATAAACAATGATACCATCCGGAAGCCGAACATCTACCTGTACAGCGACCGGGATCTCACCGCCCGGGTGCAGCTTGCCCCGGAACATGCCATCACGGTCTCCGAACCGGTGTATCAGCCCGGGAAGGGATGGCAGGCGGAGATCCGGAGCGGCAGCCTGAACGGGGCGGGAGATTTCCTGTTCTACGAAGCGCTGGTGCCCAGTCCCGGGTGGCAGAAAGAAGAGGGCTACATCATCCGTGCGGCATACCGTGAGGAGGACATGGCCTCCATGCTCGGAGAGTATGGGTTCAACGAAAAAGAGACCCGGGAATTCATCGATTACTGGGCGGGTTGCCTGACCGGGGAGGCAGACTATGTCTTCTACCCCCAGGAAACCGGTGCTGTGGACCGGGTCATGCAGCTGCACATCAGCCCGGAACCAGATGAGGTCAGCCGCATCTGGTTCTCCATAGAACCATTGGTAAGAGCCCCTGAACCGGTACAATCACCGGAAACAATCATCCGGAGTGGGTTTTATGTCGTGGAATGGGGTGGCATGATCCAGGATGAATAATTATTTTGTCATTTTTCCGGTCAACTCGGTATTTCTTCTAAAACAAACCTTCCCGAAAACAGGCACCGGCAGGCTGGACTACCCGCCGCAGGGAATGCCGGGAAGAGTGGTATTGATCCCTGACGGAAGCGTGAGGACCCAGGGACCTCC
>DUGL01000051.1 GCA_013331415.1 Methanoregulaceae archaeon
GCTTCAAGAGCCTGGTCACCATCAGGGTCAGGACTGACCAGATGGAGGAGACGATGAGCGGGACCGTCTTCTTCAAGGTCAGGAGCCGGATCGTCTCCATCGGTGGCTATACGATGGACATGATCCCGGAAGGGTACGTGATCGTCTCACGCCACCTTGACAAACCGGGGGTCATCGGCAGGGCATCGACCATTCTTGGGAGGATGAGCATCAACATCGCCGGGATGCAGGTCGGCCGCATCACCCCGGGAGAAGAGGCAATCATGGTCCTGAACGTGGACAGCGAGGTCCCCCCGGAAGCCATGGACGAGATACGATCGATGCCCGGGATATTCACCGCGGTCTTTGCAAAGATATCAGACAACCTGATATAACGCGCCCCTCTTTTTTCGGGACATAATTCATCCCGTACAGGTCCTCAACAAGGAAGAACACCTGGGCTATCAGCCGCGAGAGCCGCCCGGTAGACCCGGGGTGAGGAAAAGGAGGTATCCGGGAGATCCCTGTCAGGAATATCCGGGTAATCCAGGCAGGCCGCGGTATCCCAAGGGACGGCACACTTCTGGTATCATTGTCCCGAAACCATCTGCTCATTCCCGGTCTATGAGCAACAGGTCGATATGAATTGTTGCGAGTCTCATCCTTCTCCCCGGTAAATCTTCACCGGGTCCGGGAAAACCTGTGGCCTGACATCGGTCATGAAGTACAGGTATGGCATTCGTGAGACGATGTACTCGAAGTATCCCTTTGCAAAGTCCGAGAGACCCTGCTGGCGGTGCCCGAGGATAAGGATGAAGAACCACTGGAGCACGAGGCAGATCATGGCGATGAGACCATAGACCCATGCCACGATGCCTATCGCGATCCAGTATATGATCCGGATGAAAAGCTCGAGCCTGCTTGCTTTGTGCTCGTACACAAAGATCTGGTGAGGTGATGCATCATTCATGGTGACAACCCGTTCTTATCCTGGTACTGCCCTGCATGCGTTTGAACCTGCCGGATGCCAGGGAAATGGCAATAAGAATTATTTTATACTGTGTTCGCGTATATTTTAGACGCATTCTATCGATGGCGGGCTCGTGGTCTAGCTGGTTATGACGTCGCCTTGACATGGCGGAGGTCAGGAGTTCGAATCTCCTCGAGCCCATNNTTTTTCCTGCTCTTTCTCTGCCAGTATTCTCCATACCGAAGAGCGTGGCTGGAATATGCCGTGTTGTCCGGCCTCTGCCACACCCTTCCCTGGCAAAAAGAATATCTTCCCGTATACCCCAACCAGACTCCCCATGGGAAGGGTGATCGAGGAGGCCGCACTCCATAACCGGGTCCGGGTGTTTCAGGACCGCCGGGAAGCTGGTGCAAAGCTCGCCGGATTTATCAGGGGCCAGCTGGTATTCCACCAGCCGCTCATCGTCTGCGCAATCCCTGCAGGTGGAGTACCGGTCGGGCTGGAACTCGCGGAGAAGCTCCCTGCACGCCTGATGCTCGGGATTGTCAGGAAAGTTAAGATCCCCGGGAACCCGGAGGCAGGGTTCGGGGCGGTGACGTGGGAAGGGAGTGTACTCTTCAACGAAGCGCTTATCCGGCAGATTGGGCTCACCCGGCAGGAGATCGATGCCGCTGTCCAGGAAACCCGGGAAAATATCAGGGATCGGATGGAGCGCTTTACCGGGGGGCGCCCCCTCCCCTCTCTCCAGGGAACAGCAGTCATGATCACGGACGACGGGCTGGCGTCGGGATATACGATGCTTGCTGCCATCCGGGCAGCAAGGAATGGAGGAGCACGGGAAATCACCGTTGCCGTCCCTACCGGCTCTGCTGGGGCTGTCTCCCTGGTAGCAGCAGAGGCAGACCTCGTGGTATGCCTCAACCAAAGAGACCGGTATCCCTTTGCGGTAGCCGATGCCTACCGCTCGTGGTATGATCTCGATGATCGCGAGGTCTCTGCGCTCATCCGTGAAGCAGGAGAAAAAGATCTCCTCTGGAATCGTAAGCGGTGAATGTCCCCCGGGGTGCATCCCGGCCTATGACCTCCCACCCCCTCATGATGGAGGCGCCAGCAGGTTCCCTGCCAGAGCGATGATGTCACGGTGGATGGAATCACGGTTCTCCCGGGTTATCTCAACTGAGCAGCACATCCCGGGGACATCTGATCCGGTCAATGAAGGGCGGACCGCTCTTCGCAATGGTGGCAATGAACGGCCGGTCGGAATCGAGGATCTGCTGAATGGTCTTTTCGGAAGATTGGGGATATGCATTCCATTTTCCCGATCTCATCCATGACGATGAGCTTCGAACCGCGTGAAAAAACCGGGACTTCATACAGGAACTCCTCAAATCCGGCAATATCGACAGAATACTACCCTGCCCAGTGCGGGCGCTGCATAGCAACATGGGCGAGGATTTTCGTCCCGTTCCCGAACAGCTTACCCGTTCGAACCCTTTCCTTGCGCCACACTCCCTGATCTCCCGGGTGATGAACCCTGCCGGCTGAAAGTTCGCAAGCGCTCGTGCAAGATTCACCAGGAGCGTGGTCGTTCCTATGCCCGGGACTCCCGTTATCTGGAGGTTGTTTCCCATAGGTTCTCTTCTCTCCCTGCGGATTGTTGAGCGGATAGCGGACCTGCATGCAGGTACTCTCTCAAAAGTGTCCTCCCCTCTCATGGATATTCTCCCCCTGGTAAGAATGATCTCATTGG
>DUGL01000019.1:0-7306 GCA_013331415.1 Methanoregulaceae archaeon
TTATCTACGACGTCAGCTTCAACGCCCGGAATCGGTTTGCCGGCAAAGCCCGGGCGCATCGGCTCGCCTATCATGGTGGTGATCATCTGCATACCGGTCTCGGTCTGCCACCAGGTGTCAACGATCGGGCATCTGTCCTTCCCTATTGTATGGTAATACCACTCGAAGGCCTCAGGATTCAGGGGCTCCCCAACGGAACCGATGAGCCGTAGCGAACTCAGGTCGTATTTGTTCGGCCAGCTCTCGCCCATTTTCATGAACATGCGGATTGCTGTTGGAGCGGTGTAGAAGATGGTGATCTTCTGCTCCTCGACCAGTTTCCAGAAGCTGCCTGCGTCGGGATAATCCGGAGTCAGTTCAGATAAAAAGACCGTCGCACCGGTAGCAAGCGGCCCGTACACGATGTAGCTGTGGCCGGTAATCCAGCCCGGATCTGCTGTACACCAGAAGACATCCTCGTCTTTTATGTCGAAGACGTACTTGCTGGTGTAATGGGTTCCCACCATGTACCCGGCACAGGTATGTACGATGCCTTTTGGCTTCCCGGTTGACCCGCTCGTATACAGAATAAAGAATGGATCTTCGGCATCCATCTCTTCTGCAGGGCATTCTGCGGGCACATCCTCCATAATCTCGTAAAAATCAAGTTCGAGATCAGGCTGGAGTTCCACGAGAGGTTCCTTTCGTCTCAGTACAATAACGTGCTCCACGGTAGGGGCAGTATCGATTGCTTCGTCAACAATCGACTTTAACTGTATTGCCTTGCCACGGCGCAGGCTGACATCTGCGGTGATGACTACTTTTGCTCCTGCGTCCTGGATCCGCATATTCAGGGCTGCCGCACCAAAACCTCCGAACACAACACTGTGAACAGCCCCGATACGTGCGCAAGCGAGCATTGCGATGATCTGTTCGGGCACGAGGGGCATATAAATACAGACACAGTCTCCCTTCGTAACGCCGATCTTCTTCAGAGCGTTTGCAAACCGCATCACCTGTGAGAGCAGTTGCTGGTAGGTATAGATCTTCTCTGCCCCCTGCTCCCCTCTCCAGATCAACGCCGCCTTGTTGCGCCGGTGGTTCTTCACCTGGCGGTCAAGACAGTTAGCCGTAATGTTGAGTTTGGCGTTGGTGAACCACTTCGCATACGGATACTTCCAGTCCAGAACGGCGTCCCATGGCCGAATCCATTCGAGATCGTGAGCTATTTTACTCCAGAATGCATCTGGATCCGCAAGGAATTCATTGTATGCTTTCTGGTAGTCACCAAGCCACGAATTTTGCTTGTATGTAGCATCCGGCGTGTAATACTTCTCATTTTCCACTAACTTGACATCAAATGATTCCTTCATTCTTTTCGCACCTTTGTCCAGCAATGATTGCACAACTGTTGAACCCGATTTCATCAGATCCAGCTGGCATTCCTGATATCCGGCATCTTGATATGACCTCTTCTTGACCGAGCATACCATCCGGTATCTGCATTACAATCGCACAAGGATTCGTAGAGAGACCCCGTCACACAAAATGCAGAAGTCAAAAGACTTCTTCGACATATACGCAGGAAGAGAACCTGCTATTGATTCCCGTTTTCTCTTTTCGTGGTTAACTTCACCTTTATGGATCCACCACCTCTTCTATCATGATTAATCATGATAGAATAAAAATATTTTGGTTGATGTGATTCCGCCTCGATTGTTACCTGTGCAAACCTATATTACTTAAGATCTACCCTTTCCAGGGGGCAGAAAAAAAGTGGTTGAGTTCCCCAAATTCGCGCGATGTAATCTGCGAGGTGCGGGTTATACAGCGTGTGGTGAGGAGCAGGCGATGAAACCATGGGCGTGGTACTTCAATCTCTTCACAACCTCTCCGATCCAGTACGTTGCAGGCCCAATTCGATCTCAAGGGCCTCAAGATAACGCGTGGTGTCATTCAGGATGCAACGATAGTTACCGCATCGTCGGAAAAGGGTTGTGTAGTCTGCTGATCTCAGATTGGGAATGAATGTCGATAGTTTCCGGGAATATCCCTCCATCTGCCTGTACGGCATCTGAAGGAAGAGATGTATGCAGGCCATCCATTGGATGAACGGTTCAGGATAGAGGAATGGACGGCCATGGTAGCCTGACGACACCGTCCTGGCCAATGGAATCGTACCTGCGCTCCCGTTTCGGATCCCTGCACGAAAACCGAACAAATGACGGGCAAAGAGACTCGTTCCGATGCTTCTTCGGCTCGGAGTTATACCGACCTAACCGGCTATTCATTTTCATGAATCAGCACGATCACCTGCAGAAATCCAGCGATTCGTCCGGAACGGTCACCACCCTCGACAAGGTCCCCGCACCGGGGAAATGCCGGGTTGTCGCGGTGCCTGCCCGGGGCCCCTTCCGCACGAGACTGCTCGCGATGGGGTTCGTCCCGGGAGCCGGGATCGAGGTCCTCCGGGCTGCCCCCCTGGGCGACCCGGTCGAGTACCGGGTGAAAGGGTACTGCATATCGCTCCGGAAAGAAGAGGCACGGCTCATCTCGGTCTCGACCGGAGGGGTGGACCCGTGACGGGACTGCCCCTGGCCTTCGTCCCGGCCGGGCGGAAAGTGACGGTCTCAGAAGTCAGGGCCGGACCCGGGATGTTCCGGCGTCTGTCATCCATGGGCCTTCACCCCTCTTCACTCGTGGAGGTGGTCTGTGCCGACCGCGGTTCCCTGATCGTGGCGGTCGCCGGGTGCCGGTATGCCCTCTCCCGCGGGATGGCCATGAAAGTCATGGTGCAGGAGGAGGGTGCCTGATGTCAAAGAAGATCACGATCGCGCTCGCCGGAAACCCGAACGTCGGGAAGAGCACCCTGTTCACCGCGATCACCGGGAAACGGCAGCACACCGGGAACTGGCCCGGCGTCACCGTGGAGAAGAAGAGCGGGTCGGTCCGCCACCATGATACCGATATCGAGGTCGTCGACCTCCCCGGCACCTACAGCCTCACCGCCTATTCCCAGGACGAGGTCATCGCCCGGGACTTCATCATCGACGGGAAGCCGGACGTGGTGGTCCAGGTGGTCGATGCCACGAGCCTTGAGCGGAACCTGTACCTGACCACCCAGCTCTCGGAGCTCGGCGTCCCGCTGGTCATCGCCCTGAACATGGCGGATATGGCCGAACAGCGGGGCGATGTCATCGACCTGCAGAAGATGTCCAAATACCTGGAGATACCGGTGGTCCGGACCGTCGGGAGCAAAGGGGAGGGGATCGGGGGGCTGCTCGATGCCGTCGTCAGGGAATCCGGCACCTCTCCCCACCACGAACATTCAATCGGCTACGGTGACCGGGTCGAACCGGTGATTGCCGACCTGATCGAAGCTCTCCGGCAGGACCCGGCGCTCACCTCGCGCTACCCGCCGCGCTGGCTCGCGGTCCGGCTCCTGGAAGGGGACGAGGACGCGGAGAAGAAGATCAAGGTGAGCAGAGCGAGGGATGCCATCTACTCCATTCTCTCGGGGATCGATGCCGGCGAGTACGAGGCCCTGATGGCCGACCGCCGGTACGAGGTCATCGCTGCGGTCCTCCCGCAGGTGTGTACGACCTGCGTCGGGGAGATGACGGCATCCGATCTCATCGACCGTGTGGTCACCAGCAGGTACCTCGGCATCCCCATCTTCCTTGTCCTGATGTGGGGTGCTTTCGAGCTGACCTTCACCGTTGCATCCCCGTTCATGGCAATGATCGAAGCAGTGCAGGAGTACCTTGCCGGCGTAGCGGCAGGTATCCAGCCCGGGTGGCTGGCCACCCTGATCGGCGACGGCCTGATCGGCGGAGTGGGATCGGTCCTGATCTTTTTACCCAACATCTTCATCCTGCTCTTCCTCCTCGCAATCCTCGAAGACTCGGGATACCTGGCCCGGGCGGCCTTTGTCATGGACCGCCTGATGTACTCCATCGGCCTCCCTGGTCGGTCGTTCATCCCGATGATCGTCGGCTTCGGGTGCAACGTCCCGGCGATTATGGCCACCCGGACCATCGAGGATACATCTGACCGGCTGATCACCATCCTGATCAACCCCTTCATCTCCTGCGGGGCACGCCTGCCGGTGTTCGTCCTCTTTGCCGGGCTGTTCTTCCCGGAGAACCCGGGCACGGTGATCTTCGGGCTCTACGTGCTCGGCATCGTGGTGGCAATCGCCTCGGCAAAGCTCTTCCGGGCGACCATCCTCCCCGGGAAACCCGCCCCGTTCCTGATGGAAATGCCTCCCTACCGCCTCCCGACAGCGATGACCTCGGTCCGGCACATGTGGGACCGGGGGTCGATGTATATCCGCAAGGCCGGAGGGATCATCCTGATTGGGGCCCTCGTCATCTGGGCACTGGCAGCCTCCCCCGCCGGGGTCGAGTACGGCAGCGCTGCAAGTTATGCCGGCATGATCGGGCAGGCCGTCCAGCCGCTCTTCGCGCCGCTCGGATTCAATTGGGAGATGACCGTCTCCCTCATCTTTGGGTTCGTGGCCAAGGAGATCGTGATCGCGTCGCTTGGCACCCTCTATGGCGTAGGCGAGGATGCCGGGGCGCTTGAAGGCGCCCTCCTCGCCGATCCGGCGCTGGGCTCCATCACGGCGCTGGCCTTCATGGTCTTCGTCCTCCTCTACCTGCCCTGCATCGCCACCATGGCCGTCATCCGGAAGGAGACCGGGTCATGGAAGTGGACCGCGTTCTCGATAGTCTTCGGAACCGCGGTTGCCTACCTTGCCGCGTTCATCATCGCCCGGGGAGGCGCTCTCCTTTTTGGGGGTGTGATACCATGAAAAACAGCATCAAGCTGTTTTTTTCGGGAATCATGGGGGCACTCTACCTTGGTTGCGGGTTCCTCGAGATCGGGTTCTGGATCGTTCCCGGACTGGCCGCCATGGAAGTCGTACCAGCGGATATCCTTGGCGGGTTCGTGCTTTGCGTGATCGGCCTCGTCTTTCTTGCAGGAGTGCCGGGACTGCGGTCCGGGACACCCGGGGCCATCGCCTACCTGTTTGTCGGGCTGCTCCTCTCCCTGGCATTCGGCCTCGTTGCCTTCCTGGCTATCGGTGCCGGGTGGCTGGAGACCGCCCTCTTCGGGGACCTGTCGGAGTGGTCCGCGGCAGAGATGGCGGTGCCGATGCTCTATCTCGCGCTCGGGTCCATGGCCGGGTATGCTGCCTGGGGCAGGGAGTTCTTCCGGGGGGTCGCCCGTGCCTGACCGGCGGGGGTCCATCCCGTGCATCCTGCGGATGATCCGGGAGAACCGCTTCTCTGCCGCAGGGCTTGCCGCTGCTCTCGGCCTCACCCAGGATCAGCTCGGGGACCGCCTTGCGCTGATGGTGCGGCAGGGATACCTGGCCAGGGTGGATGCAGGCAGTCCGGGAACCGGGAAGTGTGCATGCCGGTGCTGCTGTCAGCCCTGCAGTGAGCGTGCCGCCTCCCCTACTGGGTATCGACTGACAGAGAAGGGTCGCAGGGTCGCTTCCATGGAGAGTGATCCGCTCACCTCGCGGGTACAGGGAGAGACGGGATGATGACGGGAGGAGAAATGCCCAACCTTTTTGCCCATCAGCGATATCAGGGATATGTGCACACCCTGACAGAGACGGCCGAAGATTACCTGGAAGCGATCCTGAACGTTGTGCTTGAAAAGGGGTATGCAAAGACCCGGGACGTGGCGCACGAACTCGGGGTCAGGCCCCCGAGTGTGGTAGAGATGTTCCAGAAACTGGATGCGATCGGGCTCGTGGAGTACCGAAGGTATGAAGGGGTGGTCCTCACACCGCGGGGACGGCAGATCGCGGAAGTGATCAAGTCCCGCCACGATACACTCAAGCGGTTCCTCACCCTGATCCAGGTGCCCCAAGAGATCGCCGAAAAAGACGCCTGCGCAATGGAGCATGAACTGAGCGAGGAGAGTATCGAACAGATACGATCCTTCATCGATTTCATCGACTCCGCGCCATCACGAAAGGATCTGGTTCTGGAGTTCCAGTACTTCTGCAAAACCCGTCCAAAGGAAAAGTCATGAGTCTTTATGCAAGAGGAGTTATCATTTCCTGCCCTGCGTATCCGGGTTCACGGCCGGAGAGAGGTGCATCTCCCCATCACCAACCCCCCTGTTCATGATTGATTACTCCCCTGCAGTCCCGCTCCTTTCCGGGAATCAGCCGGTGCATCCCGGGGAGAGCCCTTTCATGGCCGCTCCCCACGCTCCTCCATGTCCGGCTCTCCCCCTCCGGCAAGAAACCGGGAGAACCGCGATATCTCCTCCGCCTTCCCGATAATGGTCACCCTGTCCCCGGGAAGAAGGACCATTTCGCCGCCAGGATTCGCGATCATCTCTCCGTCCCGCTGGATGGCCAGGACGGAGATCCCATAGTTCTTCCTGACGTTCAGGCCGGCAAGGGAACTTCCGGCAAACCGTGACCCCGGGGAGAGCAGGTGCGTGCTGATCTCCACGTCAGGGATGTTCCTGGCCAGGTCCTGCAGGGACGGTGGTTCGGCAGCGATGTTCCGGAACATCTGGTAGGTGCCGGACCGCACTTCCCGGACCAGCGCCTCGATCTGTTCACGGGGGATGAGGTACTTGCGCAGGACCCGGGTGAATATCTCGACTGAGGTCTCGAATTCTTCGGGGACCACCTCGTCGGCACCGATCTTCCTGAGAGGCTCGACTTCGCTCTCGAACCGGGTGCGGGTGATGATGAAGAGACCGGGGTTCATCTCCCGGGCAAGCCCGGTGATCGCCCTGACAGAGATGGGGTCATTGATCGCCACCACCAGGATTCGGGCCTCAGCGATCCGTGCATGCCTGAGAATGGACGCGTTCGTGGCATCGCCAAAGAAGATCGGCTCTCCGCGGCCCCGCTCCCGTGCCACAGTATCGGGGTTGAGGTCAATGATCATGTACGGGATCCCGCTTGCTTTTGCTGCCCGCGAGAGGTTCCTCCCGTTCAGGCCGTACCCGATGATAATGACATGGTCACGGAGTAAGGGGGCAATTTCGCGGGACGGGGGTACACAGCCTCGCCGCAGCGAATCAGGGAAGGGTATCCGGCAAAACTGCTCCGCGAGGCGCGGGCCTGCGGCAATCGCAAGCGGGGTGAGGGAGATCGTGATGACGGCCACGGCTAAAAATACCTGGATTCCTCCCGGGTTCACGAAGCTGAACCGCTCCCCTGCGACGATCAGGATGAATGCAAACTCCCCGATGTTACAGAGCGCAAGCCCGGAAAGCGTGGACGTACGGATAGACTGGCCGAGCGCCAGCGCTGCACCCCCGGCGATGCTTGCCTTGATGA
>DUGL01000019.1:7413-13382 GCA_013331415.1 Methanoregulaceae archaeon
GCGAGAAATGCCCCGAGGGCGAGGGAGAGCCCGATGCGGGCCGTGATCCAGGTAATGATGAAGCAGATGAGGATCACGGAGAGGAGGAATATCTCGGGGCTCCGGGTGCTGGTGACCTGGTCCAGGATCCGGGGGAGCAGGTAGACCGCAATCAGCAGGATCAGGACCACCATGACCCCCAGGCTGAGACCGAGCCGGAGGAGGGACTCCGTGATGTCGGCCTCCTGCCCTGCGATCAGGGGAAGCGCGATGATCATCGGGATGCTCATCAGGTCCTGGAAGAGCGATATGCCGAGCGTTGTCCTCCCCTGCGGTGTTTCCACCTCCCCCCGCTCCTGGAAGACTTTCAGGGTGACGGTCGTACTGCTGTGGCAGACCAGGAATCCAAGGAAGAGGGCCGTGGGAGCCGGCACGCCCACCAGGAAGGCGAGGAGATACACCACGCCGATGGTGAGGAGGACCTGGATCGAGCCGCCCACGAGCACGGTCTTTCGCATCTCGTACAGGGTCCGGAACGAGAACTGCATCCCGATGGTGAAGAGGAGGAAGATGATGCCGACCTGTGAGAGGATGGTCACGATCTCCGGGTCCTGGATAAACCCGATTCCGTACGGCCCGATGATCATCCCGGTGAGCAGAAAGCCGACAACCCCCGGGACTTTCAGCTTGTGGCCAAAGTACAGGACAACAATGGCACAACCGAATATGAGGATGATGTCGAGCAGGTACGTCTCGATCACCGGATTTGCGCTGACCCCGGATATCATTCCTGCTCCTGTCACTGGAGTGTATGACAGGATACCTATTCACGGTTGTGGAGGATACGGACCACTCCATACCGGGAGATCCCTGGAAACGAGAGCTACCCGCTCTTCCCGGTGAGAACAGTCACCCGGTCAGATGCCGGCATCGCTCCCCGGGGTGTAGATGGTGATATCAGCAGCGTCCCGGAGCATCCGTATACGTGCCCCGTCCTGTCCCCAGGATGCCAGGCCTGCTCTCCAGGCAGCCGCCTGTTCTGCGGCAAATGCATCGGGAGAGAGCCCCTTCCGGCGGGCATCATCCGGGTTGATCCAGGGGAGGAAATCGGCAGCCGCGAGGTCCGGGAAGCACAGGAGGAGGTTGGCAATGTCCCCCTTCGGATCGATGATGATCGCAGGGATCCCATCGATTGCCGCCTCTTCAAGCAGGCTGATGCAGAGCCCGGTCTTCCCGGACCTGGTCATCCCGATGCAGACCGCGTGGGTGGTGAGGTCACGGGAGTCGTACATCACGAGACGGTCGAGGAGTCTGCGCTCCGTCAGGTCGTACTCCTTTCCCATGTAGAATGCGCCGAGTCGCTCGAAATCCATACACGATCTGCTCGTGTACGGGATTAATAGGAACTGGTTATCAGAGGTTCCGTACGAGGGATCCCGTATTGTCGGCCCTGGTCCGGATGATACTCCCGGCCCGCTCCCCGAGGATCTCCCGTGCGGCAGACTCGAGGCCGGAGAGAGAGGAGTCCGAGACTGCATACACCGCAGGCCCAAACGAGCTCATCCCTGCACAGGCAGCGCCCGCGTCACGGAGGCCTGCCATGAGTGCCGGGACGACCGCAGCCTGCCGTGCCAACTCGACCCGTTTGAACCCGAGCTCCTGGATCCGGTTCACCGCTATTCCGAAGAGATCAAGGTCATGCTCCACGACCCCGGGGAGCATCCGCATCACCACTTCGTGGCAGATTGCAGAAACATCACAAAGCGGGATTGGGCAGCCTGCCCGGAAGATATCCTCCTCGTTAACCCCGTGCACCGGTGCTGCCGGTTCAGGGATGACCAGCAGGATCTGCCAGTCTTCCGGGAAGTCATGCCGTGCCGTCACCGGGGCGACCCGGACCCCCCGCGATGCCCGGGAAGGGCGAAAGTCCTGCTTCTCTCCCGTTGCGCCAAAACTGTGTCCGCCATCGAGGAGGAAACCTCCCGTGGTAAAAGCCGCCGTCCCGATCCCCGATGTCCCGCCCCTGCCCGTGATCGCCGCGAGCTGCTCTGCCGGGACCGGAATCCCGTAGAGCTCAGTGATGGCACGGGCAACCGCGAGGGAGAGGGCTGTTCCGGAGCCGAGGCCTACGTGCCCGGGAGGGGTCGCCCGGATGGTGATGTGAGCCCCGCCAGAGATACCGAGGGATGCCGTTACTGCGAGGGAGACCTCTTCTGTCCTCAGGTTGGTCCCCTGGTCGGCCCCGCTCACCCGGATTGCCGGTGCCGGCTCGGCGATGACCACGGTGCGGGGAAGGGCAAGGGCGATCCCGATTCCCCCGTCAACCCGGCCGAGAGCACCCGAAAGATCGATAAGCCCGAGGTGGAGTCGTGAAGGGGCGCTCACCATCACACCTCCCGCCGACCGGAATGCAGCAAGCGGGAAGCTCTCCTCGATTGCAATGAAGGGTTTCTCCTGCCTTATGATCCGGTAGCGCCGGCAGAGGAGCGGATCTCCGGGGGAGAGGGAAAATGCCCGCTGTGCCGGTTCATCAGGCAACCGGACGGTGATGTGATTGATCTCCCGCCGTGACTCAATGGTATGCTTTTTCAGGATCTTCCCTATCGGGATGTCTGCACGCATGAGGTCCTGTCTGAATTCCGGTTCAAGGCGTTCGAGCGGGGTACATGAGACTGCAGAGATCAGCACCTCACCCGTCCGGCTGCTCTTCAGCTCCACAACCCGGTGGTTGACCGCGCTCCCCACCCTGACATCGAGTTCCCGGGCAGCCTCCTGGTCCGCAGGGATAATCTCCTGCACGAGCGTGGTTATCGTGACCTCCTCACCGGAGATTGCCTCGAGGAGCGCAGTGACCGAGCCATCGGTCAGGAGCAGGATCTTCTGGATGCGGGAGAGCGGTCCGTAGTTCTCCTCGATAGCCACGATGCTGTCGCGCAACAATCCAGTACCATCCTGCATCCCGGGGTCGCTCCTTGCTTCCAGTTCCCGTTTTATCGCCTGTACATATAAGCTGGTGGGTATCCGGCAGATGCGTGACGTCTCTCCCCCGGTCGATGCCGGGGAGGGCCATCCCCTGCCTTCAGAAATAGCTTCATATACTGGCACCAGCTGAGTACCTCGTGCTACGACAACGTGGAGCTGTGGAAATGAGTGAAGAGCCAAAACCTATCCTGATTGGTGAGAAACCGGACGTGTGCGAGCTCGACCGGGCTCGCCTTGCCCTGATGAACCCCCAGGTCATCGAGCAGAAGAGAGAAGAACGGACCTTTGAAGAGACCGCCAAGCCATTCATCGAGCTGACGATGCGGGAAGGTATCGAGACGGTGTGGGACCGGTTCGAGATGCAGCAGCCCCCCTGCAAGTTCTGTGCCCAGGGGCTCTCCTGTGCCCGGTGTGCCATGGGGCCCTGCAAGATCATCCCGCCAAACCGGATCCGGGGAGTCTGCGGGGCCGATGCCGACCTGATCGTGGCGCGGAACCTGCTCGATACTATCGCCACCGGGGCCGCTGCGCACTCTGACCATGGGCGCGAGATCGTGCTCACCCTGTACGGTATCGGGGAGGGTACGGTGACCGATTATGCCATCACCGATCCGGAGAAGCTCAGGCGCCTTGCTGCCGAATACGGGCTCGATACTTCGGGAAAGCAGGACAAGCAGGTAGCCGGAGAGCTCGCCCGGGCCATGCTCGAGGAGTATGGAACAGTCAGGAACACGCTCCAGATCGCTCAACGGGCTCCAAAGGCCACGCGGGATATCTGGGAGAAGGCTGGCATCGCCCCCCGCGGCATTGACCGTGACGTGGTGGATGCTATGCACCGCATCCAGATGGGGGTGGCAGCGGATTATGCCAACACATTGACCCATGGACTCCGGGTCTCGCTCTCTGACGGCTGGGGGGGGTCGAGCCTGGCCACGGAGATATCGGATGTCCTCTTCGGTACACCCAGGCCGAATGAGTCTCTGGTCAACCTCGGGGTGGTGAAGAAGGACCACGTCAACATCTCCCTGCACGGCCACAACCCCATGCTCTCGGAGATGGTGGTGAAAGCGGCGAAGGATCCCGGCATCCTGGCCCGGGTGAAGGAGGTGGGGGCAGCGGGGATCAACCTCGTCGGCCTCTGCTGCACCGGCAATGAGCTCCTGATGCGCAAGGGGATCCCGAATGCCGGCAACCACTTCAACCAGGAACTCGTGATCACGACCGGGGCGCTCGAGGCGATGGTAGTCGACTACCAGTGTATCTTCCCCTCCCTCCCGCGGACGGCAAGCTGCTACCATACCCATATCATCTCCACGAGCTCCAAGTCGAAGATCCCGGGTTCCCTCTACTTCGCATTCGAACCGGAAAACGCGTATGCGACAGCGAAAGCAATCGTCCGGATGGCAGTAGAGAACTTCCCGAACCGGAACAAGGACCGGGTCTTTATCCCGGTCGAGCCGGTGAAGGTGATGACCGGGTTCTCGGTCGAGGCGATCCAGGGGGCGCTCGGCGGGACCTGGAAGCCGCTGATCGACCTGATCGCTGCCGGGACCATCCGGGGAGCAGTCGGGATCGTGGGCTGCAACAACCCCAAGGTCAAGCACGACTTCGGGCATGTCACGCTCTCGAAAGAACTCATCAAGCGCGATATCCTCTGCGTGGAGACCGGTTGTGCCGCAATCGCGTCCGGCAAGGCAGGGCTCCTCCAGCCTTCTGCAGCCTCGCTCGCCGGTCCGGGCCTCCGCGGCGTCTGCACGTCGCTCGGGATCCCCCCGGTCCTCCACATGGGCTCCTGCGTGGACAACGCCCGGATCCTCCATCTCGCCGCAGAGCTTGGCAATGCCCTGAACGTGGGGATCCACCGCCTGCCGCTTGCAGGGGCTGCACCCGAATGGTACTCCCAGAAGGCTGTCTCAATAGGGGCGTACTTCGTGGCGTCCGGTGTTTACACGGTACTCGGGGTCATGCCAAAGATCACCGGCAGCCCGGCCGTGGTCTCCCTCCTGACCGAGGGGCTGAAAGGGGCGGTGCATGCCTCGTTTGCGGTAGAGCCCGATCCATTGAAAGCCGCGGACCTGATCACTGCACACATCGAGCGGAAACGGACCGAGCTCGGTATCTGATGACCACGATACCGATGGCAGCATCCCACCCCGGTATCCAGGACTCCCCGAAGATCCGGGTGGTCGTCACCGGGAAGGGCGGGGTAGGAAAGACAACGCTCACGGCGTTGCTCGCCCACACCTGTGCCGGGCAGGGGTACTCCGTGCTCGCGGTCGATGGCGACCCCCAGCAGAACCTCGCGGCAACGCTCGGGCTGTACGGTGACGAAGCGGCTGCCATCGTACCGCTCGCGGAGCGGAGCGATTATATCGCGGAGAAGACCGGGACCGGTCCCGGCAGCCGGGGGCTCATGGTCCTGAACCCCGATACTGCCGACGTGGTTGAACGGGCAGGGACAATCGTGGATGTCCGGCTCCGCCTGCTCGTCATGGGTGGGGTGAAGAATGCAGGCTCCGGGTGCCTCTGTCCCGAGTACAGCCTGCTCGCGTCCGTGCTCCGGAACGCCCGCTCACTCCCCGATGAGATCGTCCTCCTTGACACACCGGCCGGGCTCGAGCACTTCGGTCGGGCTGTCGCGGAAGGATTCGATATGGCCCTCATCGTCTCGGACGGGTCCTACAATGCCATGACCGTTGCACGGGACCTGTGCCGCCTGGCAAAGGAGAGCGGGATCCGGGACCGGGTGCTCATCGTGAACCGGGTGCGGGGAACCACACGGCTGCAGCACATCCGTACACTTGCCGGGGACTCTTTCTCCCGGGTCTTTACCCTCCCCGATGACCCCTGCGTCCCCCGGCATGAACCCTCGGTCGTCCCGCTGCTCGGGAGCGACTGCCCGGTGATGGCGGCGGTCAAAGACCTGGCAGGGTCGATCATCGCCGAGCGGGCTGGTTCGTGAAGCGGTAGGAAAGAATGCCCCTCATGATCCCGTCATGCTCCTGATT
>DUGL01000034.1:0-726 GCA_013331415.1 Methanoregulaceae archaeon
ACCGCCCGGGCTTGTATCCCCGGACCTTCGCCTCCCTGGTCTCGGCAAAGACACGTCGTATCTCGTCAAAGACCTTGGTGTAGGTCGCAGGGTTCGACCGGGGGGTCCTGCCGATCGGGGACTGGTCGATCACGATCACGCGGTCAATCTCTGCATCGAAGTCGAGCCGGGAGTAGGTACCAGGGGTGACCCGGGAGTTGTACAGCTTCTTCTGGAGCGCCTGGAAGAGCGTGTCGTACACGAGCGTGGACTTGCCGCTTCCCGAGACCCCGGTGATCACGGTGAAGACCCCGAGCGGGATCCGGACATCGATGTTTTTCAGGTTATTCTCCCGGCACCCGGTAATCGTCAGGCACCGGGAGTTTCTCCGCCGTTTCTCCGGGGTATCGATCTGCATCGTCCCTGCCAGGTACTGGCCGGTGAGGGACTTCCTGTTGCGTGCAATCTGGGCAGGGGTCCCTTCTGCTACGACGTACCCCCCGTGCACACCAGCACCCGGGCCCATGTCCACGACGTAATCTGCGCTCCGGATGGTATCCTCGTCATGTTCGACCACGACAAGCGTGTTCCCGAGGTCCCGGAGCCGCCGGAGGGTATCGATCAGCTTCTGGTTGTCCTTCTGGTGGAGGCCGATGGAGGGCTCGTCGAGCACGTACAGGACGCCCATCAGGTTCGACCCGATCTGGGTTGCGAGCCGGATACGCTGGGCCTCACCACCGGAGAGCG
>DUGL01000034.1:843-6278 GCA_013331415.1 Methanoregulaceae archaeon
CAGCCGGCAACCGGCATATCGGTGATATCGATGATCGAGCGGTCATGGACCCGGACGGCGAGGACTTTCTCTTTCAACCGTTTCCCGTGGCACTTCGGGCACGGGGAGATCCGCATGAACCGTTCGAGCTCCCTTTTGCGGTACTCGGACTGGGTCTGGCGGTAGAGCCGCTCTGACTGCGGGACGAGCCCTTCCCAGGCACCAGTATGCGCCCAGTGCGCATCCCCGTTCTTCATGTTCATCGAGAACTTGATCCGGTCTGAAGACCCGAACATCAGGGCATTGTACTGGTCTTCCGTGATTTCGCCGATTGGGGTGAAGATGGAGAACCCGTAGTGGCGGGCGACCGCGGCAAGGTACTGGCTCCGGTACCCGTCAAGAAAGTTCCGGTACAGGGCGACAGCGCCGTCGGCGATCGAGAGGGACCGGTCCGGGATGATCAGGTCCGGGTCGAACTCCATCCGGATCCCGAGCCCGTTGCACTCCTCGCAGGCCCCGAACGGGCTGTTGAACGAGAACATCCGGGGCTGGAGCTCCTCGAACGTGATCCCGCAGACCGGGCATGCCATCGTTGCCGAGAAGAGGGTGTCGTTCCCCTCGCTGTCGGTCACGATGATGAGGCCGCCTGACTTTGCGAGCGCGTTCTCGCAGGCCTCGACGAGGCGGGATCGGTCGGGGGTGTCGAGGCGGTCGATCACCACGTCGATGTCGTGCTTGCGGTACCGTTCGAGCGGGACTTCTTCATCGGTACGGTGGATCTCCCCGTTGATCCTGACCCGCATATACCCCTCGTGGTTCAGGTCTCGTACGAGCTGCTGGTAGGTCCCCTTCTTCTGGCGGACGACCGGGGAGAGGATGGTCACCATGCCCCCGATCTCGTCTGCGATCCGGTCCGCAATCCGCTCCGGGGACTGGGCCTCGATCCGGACCTGGTGGACCGGGCAGTGGGCAACCCCTATCCGGGCGTAGAGGAGGCGGAGGTAGTCGTAGATCTCGGTGACGGTCCCGACCGTGCTCCGCGGGTTCTTGCTCGTGCTCTTCTGCTCGATGGAGATAGCCGGGGAGAGCCCCTCGATGGCGTCCACGTCGGGCTTGGACATCAGGCCGAGAAACTGGCGCGCATACGCCGAGAGCGACTCCACGTACCGCCGCTGGCCTTCGGCGTAGATGGTATCGAACGCAAGCGTCGACTTGCCCGAGCCGGAGAGCCCGGTGATGACGATAAACTTGTCCCGGGGGAGTTCGACAGTGATGTTCCTGAGGTTGTGCTGCCGTGCTCCCCGGATGATGATCTTCTTCATTCTTCTGCGGGATCACTTCTCTTTCTGTCAGCATATAGAGATCCGTATCCGGGTAGGTCACGTAGGTGTCTGCCATGACTGGGAAGGGTGTGCGCCATGGTGCATACAAGGTGCATTTCGCCCATCCTGACGGGGTAATCGGGCCCACCAGTCATCGGAAAGCTCTATCAGAACCGGACTGGGATAATCTCTCATGCGATGGATGGAGGCAGTGATCGTATCCGTATGCCTGGTCGGACTTCTTCTGGCAGCAGGATGTGTTTCTCCTGATACCCATGAGGGGACAACGATACCGGCGACCATACCGGGAACAACCGGCGATACCCCTGCCAGGACGCTCGCCGGCATCACCCACCCTCCCGCAGAGAGGACTTATACCTTCTCGATACGACTCGACAGGACGCTCATTGATCAGGGCGAACCTTCAGAGGTGAATGTTACCATCGAAAATCTTGTCAGCAGGCCCCTGACCATCCGGCCTTTTCCTCCCGGTATACGGGTGATGGACAGCTGCGGCGCTGTCGTACGGACCATCCCCTTCGGACCGGGCGAACGGGTCATCCCTTCCGGTGAGACCCTCGTCTCCATCCGTGAATGGGACACAACCGACGACCAGGGAGTGAGCCTGCCGCCCGGACTGTATCACGTCGAACTCTTCTGGGAGGGGGAACTTCCTCCGTTTGACAGGACAGCAGGGCCCCCTCCCCCAATACCGACCCGGACCGGGGACATCATCATTCCTGCATGGGATGCAGGGGAACTCGTCGTGCGCTACCCTGAAGGAGCGCTTGTGCGGGTCATCACGGTCGACCGGACCGCAACCATAGCCGGTCTCCCGGTGACCCTGGAGTGGCTCGAATGCAGCGGGGAGAACGTCCTGGCATCCTTCCTCTACCCGATCGCGTCCGGAACTCTCCCACCGGGCATTTCGACGACCATTCCGCCGCCGCCTCCCGATACCGCCCCGGGCCTGTTCAGTGTTGATGGGGGAACGGATTGCCCCTTTTTGACGATGCCGGTCACCCCTGCAGGTGGCCTCTGGCGGGTGAACGGATATCTTCCCCCTGTATCGCAGAACGCCCATCGCCTGACGCTCATCATCCCTGAACTCGCCGGCCGGAAGGGACCCTGGGTCTTTGAGGTCCCGCTCGACTAAAGCTCGATGCCCGTATCCCGGTCAAATCTCTCCCGCTCGTCTCCAGCCGGTGCTCCGGCCTCCGGGAGGGTGAGAGTTAAACCTTTGTACTTCACACTACTCTGGGACGATGACGGGGGGAACCATACGCAGACCGTATACGTGATAGGGCACCGGCAGCCTGATACCGACAGCATCGGGAGCGTGCTCGGGTATGCCGAACTCCTGAATGCGCGGGAGCCGGGGCGGTACGTCGCCGCGTACACCGGCGACCTGAATGCCGAGACCCGGTACGCCCTCGCGCAGTTCGGGATCGATCCGCCGGAGGAGATTGCGAGCGTCGAACCTTCAGTCGGGGATATCCCGTTCTTCTATACCCAGCGGGCGCCGGCAGAGATGCCGACCATCGATGTCGCGGCGATGATGGACGAGTACGAGGTACGGAACATCCCGATCACGGACCCTGCAGGGAAGCTGCTCGGCATCGTGAGCGAGTACGGGCTTGCCAAGGCATACGTGACCCCACGGCGCGAGGCGCAGCTTTCCATCGGCCCGATCGCGCTCACTACCCTGGCTCGGATCCTGGATGCCGAGGTCTGTACCTCGGGCAGGGAAGAGATCTCGGGCAAGGTCGCGATCGTGATCGATGCCCTCCACGTCGCTCTCTCCCGGCTGACTTCCCGGGACATCGCGGTAGTGGGGGACAACGAGCCGGTGCAGCTGGCACTGATCGCATCCGGGATTGCAGCCCTCGTGATCGCGGAGGGGGCCCCGGTCGGGAGCCGGACCCTCGAGGCAGCGAAGGCAAGGGGGGTCTCGATCGTTGCGAGCCCGCTCGATGCCTTCTCCATCGGGAGGATGGTGCACCTCTCGCTCCCCGCCGGATTGGTGCTCGCCACCGATGTCCCGGTGCTGCTGCCCGAGGATCCGCTCTCGGCTGCCAAGAAGGCCGTCACCGACTCCAAGTACCGGACCGCCTGCGTCGTTGACGGGCAGGGGATGCTCCTCGGCATGATCTCGCGGAATTCCTTTGTCGATGATATCCAGAAGCAGGTGATCCTCCTCGATCACAACGAGTACAGCCAGGCGGTGGACGGGATCGAGACGGCCGAGATCCTCGAGGTGATCGACCACCACCGGCTCGGGGCGATCACGACCCTGAAGCCGGTCAGGTTCCAGAACGAACCGGTCGGCTCCACCTCAACGATCATCACCGGCAAGTTCATGGAGGCCGGGATCACGCCATCCCTCCCTGTTGCCGGTATCCTCCTTGCCGGGATCCTCTCCGACACGCTGGTGCTCCGGATGTCCACCACGACCCCGGCCGATGAGAAGGCGGTCGGGTACCTTGCGGAGGTCACGGGGCTCGACCCGGTGGCGTTTGGCACGGCGCTGATCCAGGAGGGGATGGACCTCGAGAGCACGCCGCTCTCTGCTATCCTTGCCCGGGACACCAAGCGGTACACGCTCTTTGGGACCGATGTCGTGATCGCCCAGGTGATGATGGCCTCGGATGCATTCATCCAGGACCGGCATGCCGCGATCGGAAAAGAGCTCGAGCAGTTGCGGAAGGAGGCAGCGGCCGGCCTCTTTCTCGCCCTCTTCACGAACGTGATCGAGAACCGGAGCTACCTCTTTGCGGCCGGTGACAGATCCGTGCTCGCGGCTCTCGGGTACGTGGTGCAGCCGGTCCTCCTCGAAGGCGTAATGTCCCGGAAGAAGGATTTCCTCCCGTCGTTCGGGCAGAAGCTCCGGGATCTCTGAGCAGCGTGCCCCTCATCGATGGGGTACATGTACGAGGATCTGCACGATTGCAGACCCTCGCGGCAGGGCGGAACTCCGGGATCGGTGAGAGGGGGGAGCAGGAGTATTCAGGTAAGCGCTCCAGGAAATGTGAGCAGAGGGAGCCTCATGGTCTGGAAAAAGACCTGGGATTTCTCAGTCATGCGACCCTGGTCAGATAAGGGTGGTGCCGGAAAGAGGAGTTCCCGGCCTCCCCATCCATGAACCTGGCAGGGAAGGAACATATCATTGCTCACACCCGGTTTTTCTGCAGCCCGGTGCCTGGTATGGGGAGAATGAATCCAGGTTTCCCGATGATCCCGGGAGGGCAGCCATAACCGGTATCACTCCACTGCTGCATCTTCTGCATCTGCCACGATTTTCAGTTCCCAGTCATCTTCGTCAAAGATGATCTCTCCGGCTCCTTCGCATACCGGGCACTCCACATTCTCAGGGACGCTATTGCAGGCGTCATGCTGCCGCTGGGCGTCGTCATCCGGATCTCCGTTCTCCATCGGGAGGTGAAAATAGCGTTTCGTATCGTGCGACCTGAGGGCCTGGCAGATCCTGAACTGTTCATTGGTAACTTTGCCGGTCCCGTTACAACTGCGGCAATGGAGGATGATCATGGCAACTGCGGTACCCGCGTCTGCAGGCAACGGGATAAAAATTCCGATTTCTGATCCGGGTGCGGGACCAGAAAATACCGGTGAGAACCCGTGATGACCCCGGGGCCATGAGAGGAACCGGATTCAAGGGGGGATCCGCGAATTGCACCGGACCCATCCGGATCATCCCGGGATAGAGAAATCACCGTTCAGGCTGCAGAATGGGGTAATATCCTATAAACAAAGGAAAACCTCCATCTTCTTTTTATACTACCCTGGATATGACTTATTTGTATAAGAGAATACGAGGTATAAAAAAATGAGTCTTATAAAGGAGTTCATGGATTTCCTGTACGAGTACAAGGTCATCGGCCTTGCGATTGCCTTCATCATCGGTCTTGCTGCGACGCAGCTGATCCAGTCGCTCGTCAACAACATCCTGATGCCGATCATCACGTTCTTCATCCCGGGCGGGGAGTGGCAGGAGGCGACGGTTGCGCTCGGCCCGATCGTCATCACGTGGGGCAAGTTCCTCGCAGACCTGATCTACTTTGCCATCGTGGCCTTCGTGGTCTTCGTCATCGCCAAGAAGGTGCTGAAAGAGGACAA
>DUGL01000034.1:6361-11006 GCA_013331415.1 Methanoregulaceae archaeon
CCCTGTGCAACGGATTGCCCCCGGGATGGTGAACCCGTAAACCGGGGCTCCGAACAGCATCCCCCGTGACGACACGCATGGAGTGCTGACAGGGAGGATGCCTGGATCCCCGATTGATTCCTGCCTCTCTCTCCCGGATCACAGCAGGACATCGGAGAGGAAGTATGCGAAGAGGACCATGGCCACGAGGAACATCCCGAACCCTGCACCCGCCCCTCCCGGCCGCGGGGAGGGGTACCGGTCTTTGAGTGCCATGAGGACTTCCTTCTGATCCCCCGACCGGGATTCATCACCGAGTACGGCCATTGCCCTGGAGAGAACGTCCCGGGCTCCGATCTCGAGCGCCAGGACAGGGTTCTCTGATGCCCACCCTGCCGTCCGTACGATGCGGGAGATGCCGTCGCCAAGGAATCCTGCAGCCGAAGGGAGGGTCACGGTCGCAAAGCGGGTGATGCCCCTGCCCCCCGCACGGTACCCGTCCATGACATCCGGCGGGATGTAGGTGATTGGCCTGCTGATGTTCCGGGCCACCCAGAGGAGCAGGATGAGACCCGAGAAGGTGACGAGCAGCTCCAGGATGTGGGAGATGCTGAAGACATCGTGGGTTACCGGGTAGGGGAGCAGGGCAAAGAGCAGCCCGGGGAACACCCCGAGGACGATACAGGCCGACGCTGCGGCGACCATGGCGACCTGCATCAATATCGGGGGATCTGATGCGGGCGGGGGCTCCCGCTCCTTCAGGAAGGCGTAGTAGTTGAACTTGACGAACGAGAGGAAGGTCCCGATCGACCCGATCAGGAGGAGGGTCTCGAGCATAAAAAAGCCGCTCTCTGCAGCTGCTCCCACGATCATCTCCTTGCTCACGTACCCGTTGAACCCTGGGACCCCGGCGATGGCGGCCGAGGCGATGAGGCAGCACCCGAACGTGAGGGGCATGGAGCGCCAGAGCCCTCCCAGTTCAGAGAGCCTGTGGCGCCCGGTCCGGTAGATGATCACGCCGGCGACCATGAAGAGGAGCGCCTTGTACAGGATATGGTTGAAGAGGTGGGCGATACCCCCGTTGATCGCGAGTTCTGTCCCGATCCCGATGGCAGCGACCATGTACCCGACCTGGCTGACGATGTGGTACGAGAGGAGCGTGCGCATGTCGTCCTGGAGGATGGCGAAGACGATCCCGTAGACGACCATCACGGCCCCGAGATACATCACGAGCTCGAGGCCGGGGAGCGTCCGTGCAAGGAGGTAGATCGCTGCCTTGGTGGTGAAGATGCAGAGGACTACCGATCCGACGACCGTTGACCGCGGGTACGCGTCCGGGAGCCAGGCATGGAACGGGATGACCGCCGCGTTCACGCCCACCCCGATGACGAAGAGGAGGGTCGTGATCCCGGGTTCTGCAAGGCCGACAGCGAGTGATCCCGTTTCTGCGTACTGGCACGCGATCCCGGCAAGGAGGCAGGCCCCGCCAAAGATGTGCAGCAGGGCGTACCGCAACCCGGGGCCTTTTGCCTCCGCCCCACCCTGCCAGATGAGGACGAGCGAGGAGAGCGCAAGGATCTCCCAGAAGATGAAGACGGAGAGGAAGTCCCCGGCAAAGACCATGCCCATCGCTGATCCTACCTGGACGAGGATGGCAGCCTGCTGGACGGGCCCGGAGAGTTCCCGGGCATAGATGACGGTGAGGATGCTGATCGCTGCAAAGATGAACCCGACCACGTACGAGAGGCTGTCGACCGAAAGCAGGGTGAGCGATGCTCCCGGGAGGAACGGCAGCACCCACCCCGTTGTCCCGCTCGCGAGCCCTGCGGTGACCGCGAACCCGGCAACGGTGGTGGAGACGACCGCCGGGAACCGGAGCCGGGCAGGGACGAAGGGGAGCAGCATGGCTCCCGCGAAGTACACGAGCGCCGGAGGGATGGCGATCATCCCGGTGTCACCCCCTTCATGCGGGGTGGAGCTCCGGGGAGCCTCTTCATTTCTGCCAGGGTGGTTCTGTTCATGGTCGTGGTCAGGTTACTGGATGGGGGAAAGGGGACAGTCATGTGATTCCCCTGCACAGGATTGCACAGGGACAGGGTGCCCGTGGAATGATTCAACGGCGAGGGATGTCCTTGTCCAGATCCACCGGGAAGGGATGCCCGTGAAATGGTTCACCGTTCTGTGATCCCTTTTCCCGGATGCACCGGGACAGCCCTGCACAGATTCACCGGCATACGATCTTCCTTCCCGGATGCACGGGAACCGGATACCTCCACACCGGTTCATAGGTATGCGATCTCCCTGCTCCGGATGCACACGGACGGGATGCCTCGGTAACGTTCACGGCAGGTGCTGCGGATTCCCGGGTATGGGATGCGTATGCACCTGTGTTCCAAAGCACGCATGCGACAAGCATGGATACGTCACGATGCGTGCGACACCCCTGCTTCACCAGGGAAGCGGAAAGGGGACAAGAAGAGCCAGCCGGGTTTCGCACCGGGGAGCCAGGGAACAGCTCGCCCGTGCGGGACACCCGGCCTGCCTATCGCGGTTGACCAGGGTCCGGTGGGCGGGGATCCCCCGGACCTGCCCTGCGGTATCCCGCACGATGATAGCAGTTCCGGACCGGATACGAGCCTGGTTTGAATCCATACCTCCACATATTGGTGTACGGCCTCTTTAGTGTTGTTGACCGGGCCTCTGCCAGCCATGAGCAGCGGGGTTACGAGTCAGGTGATACCTGCTGCATCTGCGAGACGACTGTCGGTGCTCATATCAGCCACCTCATACCCCTGGGTATAGCGTTGGATGACGGGACCTGCGTGACGGGGTACAGGTCCCGGCGAAAGAGCCCCGCTGCAAGGGATCGGGGAGCGCTCCCTGCCCGGTAACCAAAGATTTTAGTACATTCCCGTCTGTAGTAATAAGAGGAATTGCATACCATTCCGGAGAGACGGCAGGGAACAGCTCCCTGCAGGTCTGGCGGGAGCGCTCCGTGCCCGTTGTGTCTCCGGTTAGTATGGGTGTGGTTTTCCTCAGTGTCCCGGTAGGGTAGTGGACATCCTAGAAGCCTGCGGAGCTTTTGACCCGGGTTCAAGTCCCGGCCGGGGCGTTTTCTTCTTATCCATTTTTCCAATTGAGAATCGATTTCGCGCACCTTTTATAACCGCCTCCTTCACCCGCGGATATCCCACTCCACTGCGGTTGAGGTGCGGTTTCCCAGCGTACGTTCTATCCGCTCTTCCCACAACGCCACACCTCCGGTAACGATTGGCTACCGGTTCCCGGGTTCCCCGTGGCCGGTTTGAGCGTGCTCAAGCCAGGAACCATACTAAAAGAACGGTCCCGCAGGGACAGATCAGGTCGCCGGGACGGGGATCACGAAGAACAGGGCGTACCCTTTGCCGATGTTCCGCGTCACGTGGCCTCTGCCTGTAGTATCCTCGAGCAGCACAAGATCCCCCCGCTCCAGTCGCCTCACGGTCCCGTCGGTTGTCTCCATCTCCACCGCTCCGGACATGAGGCTGAGGAACTGCCGGGTGGGGGCCGGGTGCAGTTCACCCACCCAGCCAGGCTCAAACGTATAGAAGCGGTACTTCGTCGCGGGGCTGTCAGACGAGACGTAGAACGGGGCAGCGGGTGGTGCTGCCCGGGCAAGACCCTGTTCAACGGTAACGGTGTCAAAGTGGGAATCTCCCCTTGAATCCGCAAATATCCTGTGATACGTCACCTCGGTGAGTCTGGGTGAAAATTCTTGCGTCATGGCTGGGTTTCCTCCGGGCAATCCGCGGGTCGGGATTTGCCTCCTGATGAGAATACAGAGAGAACAATGGGGTATAAAGGTTACGACACGTCTCCTGGCACATCGAGGGGCTGTTATTCACGAATGGGAAGTATCCCTGCGACCCCTGTGCATGCGATATACCGATTCATGCTGGTGAACATGGCTTGAAACCATTTTCTCGGCCTGGATTGCTGTACCCAAGAACCAGGTCCCAGCTGAAGAGAAGATGATCTTCTCCCTGCTCCCGGTTATTTCAGGATCTCTCTATGCAGGGGTGGTGTATCGGGTCCGGCCTCCTATTCCGCACCTTCCGGGATGGGTCAGCAGCCCCAGGGCTTCCCGCCCGAATCAAACCGCCAGATACCGGGTATCCTGCCATCAGCAGGTGACATGGAGGATTGCCACCCGGGATCGCGCTTCCCGGGCAAGGGACGGGAGGATCTCCCCGGTCGGCATGATAATCGGGGAATACGCTGCCAGTATATCCCTGGCCACGGGAGTGAGGGGGAGGCTCCCGTACTGACCCGTCCCGATGTACACGACGTCAGGACGTTCATCGGCGAGAAAATCCAGTTCGTGCTCGGAGAGCGGGGTATGCCCGTAGTCCCCCTTCATCCCCTTCGATGCTTTCTTATTCCGCCGGGATATCGATCCATCGGTATGGATGATGATGTCATGTTCGTACGTCCTGTCTCCGACTTCGATCCAGCCAAATCCGGTCTTCACCTGAAACCCCTCACCCTTCTCCTGGTCTCCCCCCATGATGAAGCTGACGGACACACGAACGTGAACCTGCGTGGGTGAAGCAGGATGTCTCCAGTCCTGGGAAAAGTCTTTTTCCAGAAGTGAAGTCTATTCATTCAGGGTAACTGCCGTTCAGGG
>DUGL01000109.1:0-215 GCA_013331415.1 Methanoregulaceae archaeon
TCGGCCTCGATGTACACGCGATTGATCTGCGGGTACGCCCTCTTCAGGTCGGTTTCAATGCGGCGGATCGCCTCGTGCATCTGCTCGGCCGTGGTGCCTTCAGCAAAGCACACGCCCATGTTCACGAGCAGGTCGTGCGGGCCCATGTACATGGTGAGGATCATACCGGCACGCTCAACTGCCGGGTCCGACTCCACGCGTGTCCAGATGTCCTC
>DUGL01000109.1:316-2601 GCA_013331415.1 Methanoregulaceae archaeon
GCAGCACTGTCCTCGAGCACGATGGTGTACAGGCTCGGGTCTTTCGACTCTCTGATGTACTGCCAGGCACCCATGTCGCCCTTGGCCAGCCTGAACTGCTTCATGGCCACTGAAAAGGATCCGCCCTCGACAAAGAGCGCGATGGCGAGCACGATGTAAGCCGCCGTGGGATCGCCCATCTCAGCGGCCGGCGCCACGTGGCGGATGTGGGATATCCCCTCGTACAGGGACATCCCGCCGCCGATGCCGAAGATGGAGATTGCCACGATCTGGGTCCAGAAGTAGATCGATTTGCCATAGCCGAAGGGGTGGATCTCATCAGCCGGCCTTGTGGCCTGCTTCATCCCCAGCATCACGAGGCCGCCGTTTCCCGTATCAACGAGCGAATGGATGCCCTCGGAGATCATGGCCGATGAGCCGGTAATTGCCGCTGCAATGAACTTGATGACCGCGATGAGCAGGTTGCCGGCAATGGCTGCGACGACCGCTGTTTTTGAACCGCCCTGCGTTGTCATGGACTGCTTCTCCGTCCGGTATCTCACACCATCTCATAGAGCGTTGTCCGCTGCCGGAGGTTTCTCCCGAGATCGGACGCGATCCGCTTCATGTCCTCCGGGTCAAGGTAGTCCGATCCGGATGCCCCGGCATCCCCGCTCACGTCATCGGTGAACATGGTTCCCGCGAGGTCGTTTGCGCCGGCGAGCAGGGAGAGCTGGGTCATCTTCGTGCCGACCTTGCCCCATGCAACCTGGATGTTTCTGAAATTGTCGAGGAAGAGGCGGGAGACCGCGATCATCAGGAGGTCTTCCCTGCCCGTCGGCCCGGGCCGGGCAAGCCCCTGCCGGTAGAGGGGGGTATTGGTATGGACGTACGGGAGCGTGACGAGCTCCGTGAATCCGTGCGTTCCGTCCTGGATGGTCCGCAGGATCCCGAGGTGCTCTGCCTGATCGCGGGCGGTCTCGCACGACCCGTACATGATCGTTGCCGTTGACCGCAGGCCGGCAGTGTGGGCTTCCCTGATAATCCGGACCCAGTCGGCAGTGGAAACCTTGCGGGGGCAGATCACCTGCCGGACGGAATCCACGAGGATCTCGGCTGCGGTCCCCTGGATCGTCCCGAGCCCCTCCTCTTTGAGCCGTGCAATCACCTCCGTTGTCGGGACCCGGGCTTTCGTTGCAACGTGGGCTACCTCATCCGGGCTGAAGGCGTGGATATGAACCCCGGGAGCCGCTTCATGGATCCAGTGCATCATATCGATGAACGTGTCCAGGGTAAAACCGGGGTGAACACCCGAGAGCAGGCAGATCTCGGTCACGTTCCGGCCGTGTGCAAGCCGCGCCTGTGCCTGGATTCCCTCACGGTCATGGCAGTACGCTCCTTCATCGGTTGCGTTCCTGCCAAACCCGCAGAATCCGCAGAGGTTCTTGCAGATATTGGTCACGTGCAGGTTCTGGTTCCGCACATAGGTAACATCATCCCCCGCACGGAGCTCCCTTATCTCGTCTGCGGCAGTAGTGATCCGCCAGACATCCCGGCCGCGTGCGGAAAGGAGGAGTTCCGCGTCCGGCTCCGTAAGCCGGTATCCCCCGAGCGTATCGGCCAAAAGTTCCTGAAGTGTCGCCATTGCCACCCGTTCTTATCGCTGCTTTTTTCCTTTCTTCCGGGGCGTTGCGGTCGCCTGCTCCTCCTTTCTGCGGAGATAGAGCTCATGGAGTCCCATGAGGATGATGACAACAACAATCACTTCCCCGATATGGAGGGGCAGAAGGCCGACATACGGGACGGTGAAAAGGGCCTTTCCCACCACCCATTCCTTTGCCACGGGCTCGATTGTGCCGGTACTTTCAAGGGCAAGGGACCCCTGGTCGCTGGCATAGTTGTTGTCCCCCTTCGTGATATACCCGCCGTGGGCCGTGATGGTGCTGCTCTTCATGACATAGCCGGCATTCTCGACCATGACCTCAGCGGGCAGGATATAATTTTCACCGGAAACGTTTCTCATCACAAGGTCACGGGAACCGGGGGTATAGTTGGCAGCTATGGTTCCGGTGCCGGTTGAGAGGATCGTGTACCCGGTCGTTGTCCGGCCGTCAATGCTGAGCGGGAGATAGCCGGCCGGGGTGACCGAACCCCGGTAGATATTGATATACATCGGAACAGGGTCGCCGGCCGGGATCCATGTCATGGCCCGGTGGATGATCGGGTGCTGCTTCGAGAGGGGCAGGAGGCCGACCGAGGCCCACGTATCGGTGATCCCGTTCGGGCGGTAGATGATGACGTCCCCG
>DUGL01000175.1 GCA_013331415.1 Methanoregulaceae archaeon
TTGAAGGACTCCAGCAGGGGATCCGGATCGAGCCGGCCTCCCGGCTCATCAGCGCTGTCAGGATCCCGGTCGTGGTCGCCGGGGGCATCACCAGCCCGGCTGATGTGCGGGCATTAAAGGAGATCGGGGCATATGGTGTAGTACTGGGTTCCGCGCTCTATGCAGGCAGACTGACCGTGCGCGAAGCCCTGGAGGCTGCTCGATGAGAAGGGCTGAAGTATCCCGCGAGACAAAGGAGACCGGCATCTCGGTCGTGCTCGATCTTGACGGGACCGGGACGGTTCGTACCGGGACCGGGCTCCCGTTCCTTGACCACATGCTCCAGGCGATGGCACGGCATGGACATTTTGACCTCGATTGCAGGGCGACCGGCGATCTTGCCGTTGATTCACATCACACGGTCGAAGATGTCGGCCTTGTCCTCGGCGATGCGATCAAAGACTGCCTGGGAGACCGCCGGGGGATCCGCCGGTTTGCCCATGCCATTGTCCCGATGGATGAGTCCCTCGCAACCGTAGCACTGGACTGCAGCGGGCGGGGATACCTCGTGTTCCAGGGCTGCCTCTCCCAGCAGGTGATAGGGGGGATACAGCGCGATCTGTTCGAACATTTCTTCCAGAGTCTCTGTACCCGCGCCGGGCTGAACCTGCATGTCCTCTTCCACGGGAGAAACGACCATCACCAGCTCGAGGCGGTGTTCAAAGCTTTTGGCATCGTGCTCTCGGAAGCCTGCTCCCTGGTCCCGGGAGACCATGATATCCCGAGTACAAAAGGCGTCCTGTAACTCTGCACCTGACAGCGGGTGAATCGTTTCAGTGACGGGGGTGCATGATGCGGGCAAGGGCATCCCGTGCCGCCGTTTTTACCCCGGGAAGCGCATCCATGCTGGCGACAAAGAGGGGTTCAACCGCCCGGGGGTCCCGGAGCTTCCCCAGCGCATGGGCAGCAGCTATCCTGGTATCGGGTCGTACATCACCGAGCAGGGTGACCAGGGTCTCGAATGGCAACAATCCTGCGTAGGGGTCATACTGCAAGGACAAACCGGATTCCTGCCCGGGTTCGTTGAACAGGTCTTCACGCATACCAGGAGGAGATGACAGGGTAGAAACAGGCTGATGAGGAGGAGGAGGACTCCCCCTGGTCATCCCGATGAGATCCGGTTTGTTCGTTACCATCACACCCCCAGACCCCTCTTTACGAGGGTACGATGGTGTAAGATTTCGTCATAAAAATGCATTCGCCAAGCACCTGTGCCGGGCAATGCAGAGCGCAGAACCAGGTCATATCCGGCAACGGTACATCCCGGGGCCATCTCGTCAGAACCTCCGGTATGTCTGTGCCCGGGAAAAGAGGGGGTGCCACCTTGAGTGTGATTGCTGCGGTCTTGTTCTTCGTTACGCTGCTCTGAAGGAAGGAGATGAGAGTTATGCGGACTTTACCGCAAGTTCTACGTCCTCTTCCTTGATCGTCTTCCTGCCTGCATGGAGCGCAAGCCGGTTTGCCTCTTTTGTCAGGTTCGCGATGTACGCTTCTGCTTTCTCCACGAGTGCAGCAGCGGCATCGGATCCAACGCGTTCAGCACCATTCTTCTTTGCAATTCTCACAACTGCAGCAATAGGTAAATCTGCCATCGTATGTTACCTCAAAAAAGAGTCTATCAGGAAATATTTAAAGATTTCGTGAATAACGACTTTATTTTCCTCAAATGGCTCAAAGGGAAGCACTTTGACCCATTCTGAAAAACGGCCCGGGCAGCTCCCTGAGATGCCCGTGTAAAATCGACAATTCCTGCTTATTTTCTGATAATATCAGCCAATATCATTTTTATTTCATTTTAAAAGACAATCTGCGAGTCTTATCGCATTTGTGTACCGGCGCGTGGCGCGCGAAGTATCGATGAAGATTGTACCGATATTCAGCACCGGTGCGCCATGACTGGTCCCCTTCCCCAGAAACGTGAGGGTACGGAAGATGAGGTTGCCGGAAATCCCATCAGGCGCGATCAGTACACCACACTCCGATGCGGCATCCTCGATAAGGATCTCGTAGTGGATCCCGCCGGTCAGGCGGGCAACCAGTTCCCCTTCGGCAAGGCTCCGGTCAACGCGGGGGTGCCTCCCGATATCACCGATACGGCCCCCGGAGAGGATCCCGATCCTGGTCGGGAGACCAAACTTCTCAGCCATTCCCTGTGCTCGTGTTGCCAGGGCTACCTTCCCCTCAACAGACCATCCCTCATCGATGCCGACCGGCGCGAGAAAGAACCGGTCCCCGGATGCCGTCTCGAGGAGTACAGCCCGTTCGAGCCGATCGACTCCGCACGCCCTCTTCAGGGCTGCGAGAGTGGTATTTGCCGGGAGCGTGCCCCGTACAGCCGCACCAATACTGCCGGAGATAAGGTCATCAACGAGGGCACCCGCGGGATCCGGGTGCTCCTCAACCTCGATTCCGGGATACTCCGCAGAAAAATCTGTGCCCGGCACGGTATACACGACGACCCGTGATGTCGTGTCGCATGCTGCAACACTCGAGAAGACTTTCCCGGCATCGCTCCCGGCACCTATCCCTATGGTCCTTACCGGCATGGTCCATCATCAGGGAAGAGGTGCATGACCCCGTTCTTGGAGAAATCAAATACGGTAGATGTATCGCCGTCATAGGTGATCCGCAGTTCGCGGCTCGCATCGACGGTTCCAATCACTGCTGCAGTCATCCCGGCAGCAGCAAACAGATCCCGTATCTCCCCCGCTTGCCCAGGGTGTGCGGTCAGCACAAAACCCATACCAGGGTAACACCGGATCCACTGTTCGAAGGTCATGGCGTGGGCATCGAGATCAGGGCGTGGGATCAGATCCAGGTCGATCAGGGCGCCCTTGCCACTCACTTCGAGGAGCATCCCGAGTGTCCCGATGATGCCGGGGTTGCTGATATCCTTCCCAGCGGTAACGAGGTGTTTTCCCGCCAGCTGCTCCATGACCCGGACCTGGTTCCTGACAACTCCGGCCGGTTTCATCGTGACCGAGTCCCAGTTGAGGATGCAGGACGGGTGCACTCTCCCGTCAAGGTCGATGGCGACGATGACATCGTCCCCGCTGCAGGCCGTGTGGCTGTAGATAACGGCATCACGCCCCGCGACGCCAAGGACAGCGATATCGATAACACTGTAGGGGGTATCCGGGTGCAGGTGACCACCGACAATCGGCACACCGAACTGGACTGAAGCAGCATGCATCCCGGCAATCACCTCGGCCCGTATGCGGTCATCGGCGATGGAGAAGACATCGACCATTGCGATTGCCCTCCCTCCCATCGCGGCGATATCATGGATGTTGACGAGGACGGCACAGTATCCTGCCCAGGCCGGGTCGGCCTCCATCAGGCGGCTCCAGATCCCATCGGCAGCAAGGAGGAGGACCTCGTCACCATGCTCGATGACCGCTGCATCCTCGCCAAATGATGCAAGGACATGCGGGGCATCGACCCGGATGGCACGGACCATCTCGCCGATCGCGTGTTTCCTCCTCACACCCTCGTATTCCTGTACCACGCGGGCAATATGTGCGGTGGAGCAGCCATTCAAAACCATAGAATCCACAGTACCTGCTTCGTACTATCAGATGGAGCATCATCAGAGATAATTTATTTGATACACGGTCGAAGATTCAGCATGGACTGGGCGTCGGAATACCGGCCGAAGCATATCAACGAGGTGGTGGGGAACAGCAGCGCCCTGCACCAGATGGTTGCCTGGGCCCGGGAGTGGACACCGGAGAGCAAGCCACTCCTCCT
>DUGL01000156.1:0-959 GCA_013331415.1 Methanoregulaceae archaeon
GCCCTGGCAGGGATCAGGGAATTTCCCCGGAATGTTCTCGAGACTGCCGGGTTTCTCTCCATCTTCGACCTGCACCCCACCGTGGAGTCTGCCCTGCTGGCGTGCAGCAGGGCGACAGGGAGCCAGCCGCTTCTCGAAGATATCCCGCAACCCGGCCTCTCGCAGGAAGGGATCAGCATCCGCCATCAGCGGGGCACGCCCGGCCGTGCGGTCCTCACCGTGTCCGGGAGCCTGGAGGATGTGGTGTATTCCCGGCTCACGAAGGAGAAGGTCCGTCCCCGGAGGTTTTCCGGGCTCTCCTTCGCTCTCGGGCTCGGTGCACTCGAGGAGACGGTGGAGAAGGCACTCCCGGTCCTCGGCGAGATGGTCACGGTCCACGGGGCACTGATCTGGGAGCCGACCGATGGATCCGGGGTCCCCGACTACTTCATCCCGGTGAAGGACACCGGGGCGATCCATGCCTGGACCGGGTTTTCCGTGGGGCTGTCCGGGCCGTTTCACGACTATTTCATCCTTGAATCGGAGGATCCTGCCGGGGTGACCCTGGCCGGGCTCTACACCCTGCTGTTTGCCTTCGCCCGCAGGAACCGGCCGGAGTTCCATGGGATCATCGCGGTCTCGCTCTGGGGTGTCACGGCGGGTATCGCCAGCTCGGGGCTGCTGCGTGCTCCCATCCTCGACCATTCCCCCCCGGATGGGGGCTCCATCTTCGATCCCGGTAATGTAAAGGACTGGATCTCTGTCAGCCTGGACCCTGCATACCAGGGGAGCACGCTCGTTGGTTTCGGGTTCGGGATCGATCGCTCCGCAGATCTTTCCCACTATGACCGGTCACTGCTGGAGAACCTCGTCTTCAACCACCCGGAAAACACGGGGTCATCCGGGATGGACCTCCACAACCACGGGGTGATATTCCAGAACATCCCCTGGGACCCCGAGGGAGATCTCCAGCAGCAGGT
>DUGL01000156.1:1102-7998 GCA_013331415.1 Methanoregulaceae archaeon
CGGATATCTTCGCTGCCATCAGTATATCCGGGAAGGAGCGTGCCGGGACAATCCCCTCCGGTATCCCCATGACAGCGAACTGCTCGTACCTCATACTCCTGTTCCCCCCGGTCGTCAATCGTGTGGGGAGGGGGGGTATTCACTCTTCTCCCCACGAATCATCCATGCCTCCCCTGCCATCGCGAAGAGCTGACCAGAGATCCCGGATCCAGTGATCTTCTGCCCCCGTGCAGGGGATGCCACTTTCCCTCTCTTGGAAACGTTCATATCAGGTGATGTGGTAAAGAAAGGAGTATGAAAGACATTGTTGCTACCCGGAAGATGGAGAACGGCGTTGCCGTCTATTATCAGGAAGGTGCGGAGAAGAAATTTGAATCCTTCAACTACTCGGAACTGATCGACCTGAAAATTAATGCCCTCGACCTGCTTGAAGACCCGAAGAACTATGCGGTCGATCCCAAGGGGCACAAGCTCACGATGAAAAAATAACTCCCCGTATTTTTTTGGCTCTTCGCTATCGTCTATGGGTGATGGTGATGAAGAGAGGTTCGTGCGGGGGGCGGATCGCCTCACCCCTCTCCGCGATACACACCGGCGTCCCCGAACATACTGCGAGGGCCTGGTCCCTCGGCCAGGGGGTGACAATTCGGGCGCCTCCTTACCGGGCGGTCAATTCAGAACAGGGCGGCCAGGCAGCGGATCACTCACTGTTCACCAGAGCCAGAATAATGAAGGTTCCCTATGACCCTCATGAACCATCGGGGGTGCTCTCCCTGCATATGCCGGGTGTTACCGTGTCTGTTTTCCCAGGGTCGTGATCACTCCGGTGTCCGTAAACGCCACCCACGGCTGCTCCTCCCTGCCTCCTCCCCTTGCCGGGTGAGGCGCGGAACACCGCATCCGGGCTGATCAGGACAAATAACGGAGGGGGCAGGGGGCATCGCCCTGCGAAGTTACTTCCCCGGTGATGTAAACGCCTTCAGCGCGCCTGCCATCTCCCGGAGCCGCTTGTCCACGAGGTAGTTTACCGTCCCCTTCTCAAAGGTACCGTCCTCCTGCCGCTCACCGGCTCTCACCCCGGTGAGTATCTCGATCCCCTCATCGATGGTCCTGACAGGGTAGATGGAAAAATTCCCTGCTTTTGCAGCCTCAACGACCTCGTCTTTCAGCATCAGGTTCTGGACATTGCTTGCCGGGATCATGGCCCCCTGTTCCCCGGAGAGCCCCCTGGCCTTGCAGACCTCAAAGAAGCCCTCGAGTTTCTCGTTCACACCGCCGATCGCCTGGACCTCACCGTTCTGGTTTACCGATCCGGTCACCGCGATGGTCTGCTTCAGGGGAAGCCCGGAGAGCGCTGAGAGAAGAGCATAGAGTTCGGTGCTCGATGCACTGTCTCCATCGATTCCCTCGTAACTCTGCTCAAAGACCAGCCGCGCAGAGAGAGAGAGCGGTTTGTCCTGTGCAAACCGGTTGTTGAGGTAGCCAGCGAGGATGAGGACTCCTTTTGTATGGAGAGGACCCCCCATCTCCGCCTCCCGCTCGATATCCATGATCTCCGGCTTCCCTACCCCGATGCTTGCGGTAACCCGTGAGGGGCGGCCAAACTCTATATCGCCGAGGCTGATCACCGAGAGGCCGTTGACCTGCCCCACGTTTGCGCCTTCTGTCTCGATCAGGAAGATCCCCCTGGTGATATACTCCTGGATCTTCTCCTGGATCAAGTTTGACCGGTAGACCCGCTCGTCCAGCGCTCTCTGGATATGTGCACCGGTGGTGTATTCGGATTTCTCGAGTGATGCATAGTAACTCGCCTCTTTTATGATATCCCCGATCCGGGCGAACCGCGTGCTCAGTTTCTGCTGGTCGGCGGCGAGCCGGGACCCGTATTCCACGACCCGTGCAATCGCTGTCGGGTCGAGGTGATGTAAGCTGAACTCCCTGCAGAGCGAGCAGATAAACGCCGCGTACCTGCTGACGTTCTCCTCGTTTCTCTCCATGCTCGTATCGAACTCAGCCTTGACCTTGAAGAGCTCCTGGAAC
The DNA here is from genome assembly GCA_013331415.1 of Methanoregulaceae archaeon. GTDB lineage: Archaea > Halobacteriota > Methanomicrobia > Methanomicrobiales > Methanospirillaceae > UBA9949 > UBA9949 sp10516u. The sequence goes on from DUGL01000156.1 coordinate 3,143, forward strand.
TCCGGGTCCTGGGTATAGAGGATCTGGTTGGCCAGCGGAGTGCCGATCAGGACCACCTTGGTGTTGAGCGGGATCGGTTCAGGCTTGATCCCTTTTGCGGTCATGAACCCCATCCGTTCTCCCGGGTCTTCGATGGTTACTTCGCTGGTCCTGAGTGCAGTCTTGAGCCCGTCGTAGGAGAACGGGGCTCTGAAGAGGTCTTCCACGGCCATGACCAGGTAGCCGCCGTTGGCCTTGTGGATCGATCCCGGCCGGATCATGGTGAAATCGGTCGTGAACATACCGAACTGGACCTCTTTTTCGATCTTCCCGAACAGGTTCTGGTATGTCGGGTTCTGCTCGAAAATGACCGGTGCACCCTGGTGATCCGCGTTGTCGACGATGACGTTCACCTCGTACTTCCGGAAAGCAAGTTCCCGGAACAATGGGTTCTGGAACTGCGGGGGTGTCTGTGCCTGTGCCTGGGGCTGTGCCTCTTCGGCCATGAACTGGGGGAGGTTCTCGATGATGTCATGTTCCACGGCGTCGAAGAAGGGGAGGATCTCTTCGACACCCGAGTATTTATCCCGCAGGGATGCCATCTCCCGCCCAATGGCACTGAGAGCGACCTCGCGGTTCAGCGAATCGACGGCTTCCCTCCCTTTCTGTTCAAGGTCACGGAGCTGCCGGAAGGTGTTGCGGATCTCCACCAGGAGCTCTTCCCGCCGCTTCTGGTACTCCTGCTGCTCCTGCTCGGGGAGGGCAAGGAACTCCTCCTGCGAGAGCGTCTCTCCCCCCTTGACCGGGACGGTCAGGAGCCCCTGGGGCCCGGGCTGGACGACAAACCCTTTCTCCTGCGCAAACTGATCGGTGCGGGCAAAGAGCTGGGCCTTCTCCTCCTCAATCGACCGGACCGCGGCTTCCCGCCGGTTGACGTAATCCTCGCCCTCGAAGACCCGGGGGATGATCCGTTTTGCATCGGCGATAAAGGTCGCCATGTCGGCTTTGAACGCTTTTCCCATTCCCGGCGGAAGCTGGATCGCATTTGGCTCATACGGGTTCTCAAAGTTGTTGACGTAGACCCAGTCATGCGCAGGGGGTTTTGCCTGTGCAAGGGTATCGATGTACTTCTTTACCGCCGACTTTCTGCCGGTTCCCTGCATGCCTGATGCATAGATGTTGAAGCCTTTCTCCTGGATATTCAGCCCGAAGTTGAGCGCAGTGACCGCCCGCTCCTGGCCGATAATCTCATCGAGCGGTTTCAGATCCTTTGTACTGGTACAATCCACCAGGGTGGAATCGTACATCCTTCGATAGTGACCGGGGGGTAATGGTGTGATCATGGTTTCACCTGGATGGAGAGCGATTGGGAACAGAGCCTTATTAGTCTATGGGGGTGAGCCATGGGGACCTCAAGGAATAGCATACCCGTTGCCGGTCTCCTTCCCTTGCTGACGTTTTTTTACCTCAAGCAAGGTCCTTCCCGTGATACCAAGGAGCAGCCGGAACACGGTCAGATGTGCCGAAACGGTATCCTGGCAACCGGTACATTAATGAAATGCCTGAGGAATGATCCCGTGCCCTGTATCCTCCCCCCCGCCAGGGTAATGCACTTAAAGACCGTCATCCGTACTATCCAGTTATGAACGGGAAGCATTCCTGGCTCTGTGCGGGGGACCACGGATGATCGCGTACTTCCTCTCACTTAACCCGGTGCTCCAGGCGCTCATTGCAGGCTGCTTCACCTGGGGTATGACGGCGCTCGGGGCATCGATGGTCTTCTTTTCCCGGGGCGTCAGCCAGCGTCTCCTGGACGGGAGTCTCGGGTTTGCGGCCGGGGTGATGATCGCTGCAAGTATCTGGTCCCTCCTCATCCCGGCCATCGCGATGACTGAGGAGATTGGGGGGATTCCCTGGTTTCCTGCAGCAATCGGGTTTATTGCCGGCTGGCTCTTCCTCTGGCTCCTCGACCGGATCGTCCCGCACCTCCACCTTGGCTTCCCCATCGATATGGCGGAAGGTCCAAAGACCCGCCTGCCCCGGACTGTGCTCCTCGTCATGGCGATCACGATCCATAATATCCCCGAGGGGCTTGCTATCGGGGTTGCGTTTGGAGCTGGTGCGGCCGGGATGCCTGCTGCTGCCGTTGCAGGCGCGGTAGCACTCGCCATCGGGATTGGGATCCAGAACCTGCCGGAAGGGCTTGCCATCTCCCTCCCGCTCCGGAGAGACGGGGTATCCCGGCTCCGGAGCTTCTGGTACGGCCAGCTCTCGGCAGTGGTCGAGCCGGTTGCTGCCGTGGCTGGTGCGGTGGCGGTCATCTACGCGATGCCGATCCTGCCGTATGCACTCGCGTTTGCTGCCGGTGCGATGGTCTTTGTGGTGGTAGAGGAGGTCATACCCGAGTCCCAGCTGCACGGGTTTGAGAACGTTGCAACGTTTGGGTTCCTAGCCGGTTTTGTCATCATGATGATCCTCGATGTGGCCCTCGGATAAGGTGGTTACGCGCTGGCGTTCCCGCATGCTGCGGCAGAACATTCAGGCCCATGGTCCCCTGGAGAGCGCGGGGAGTCGATCAGCACCGGAGCGATCCCTTTTATAATCCCGGCACAGCAATACCGACTATCGATACCCAGTAGATGTGAGGCGAGGATGGGATGGCAGTATACCGGTGCGATATCTGTAACGTCTTTGAGTACAACCCCCTGCATGGCAACTCGCTGACGGGCATCAAACCCGGGACCGAGGTGGAGAATTTCCCCGACTCCTGGAGGTGCCCGATCTGTGATTCCGACCGGTCCCACCTGAAGCCGGTCCCGGCAGAAAAGCACGAAGAGCCCCTCTTTGAGGCGATTCTGCGGCCTGTCAGCCACGAGGAGAAGAAGGACCACGAGTCGTATCTTGGGCCATGGCGAAGAGAATCGGATGATCTCGAGGTGCATATGCACGAGATCCACCTCATCGCCCGTACCGGAGAATCGCGCTGGGAGCCGATGCGGACGAGGAAACCCGTGGTATCCTGGGACGACATCCTGATAAAAGCGGCCCAGTTCGCAACGATCCCCCTCAATAAAGAGGCTCGTGTGAACACCCGGACGGTGATCGGACCGAATGCACGCAGGCCTCTCGTCATCGAGACCCCGATCTACGTGACCCACATGTCGTTTGGGGCGCTCTCCCGGGAGGTGAAGATCGCCCTTGCCATGGGGAGTGCAGCGGTGAAGACTGCCATTGGCTCCGGAGAAGGGGGCATCCTCCCGGAAGAGCGGGACCAGGCGTACCGGTACATTTTCGAGTATGTGCCGAACCGGTACAGCGTCAGTGACGAGACCCTGCTCTCCTCTGATGCGATCGAGATAAAGTTCGGGCAGTCCACATCCCCAGGGCTCGGGGCGCACCTCCCTGCAGAGAAAGTGACCGCAGAGATTGCGGCTATCCGCGGTTATCCCGAGGGAACCGATATCACGAGCCCTGCAAGCTACCCCGACATCCGGAACACGGAAGAGCTTACGGCAAAACTTGCATGGCTGCGGGAGAAATCCCGGGGGCGACCCATCGGGGTAAAAATCGCTGCCGGCAACATCGAGGCCGACCTTGACGCCATCCTCCCGGCGGGCCCGGACTTTATCACCATCGACGGGCGGCCGGGAGCCACCGGGGATGCCCCGAAGTATGTCAAGGATGCAACCTCGATCCCGGGCATCTTCGCCATCCACCGGGCACGAAAATACCTTGATTCTCACCGGGGCGAGGGGATCTCGCTCATCGCCACCGGGGGGCTCCGGATATCTCCCGATTTCGTAAAAGCCCTCGCACTGGGTGCCGATGCGGTCGCCATCGGGACTGCTGCCCTGATGGCCTGCGGCTGCCAGCAGTATAGGCTCTGCAATACCGGAAAATGCCCGGTCGGGATCACGACCCAGAACCCGGTGCTCCGCGAGCGGCTCAAACCTGAGATCTCGGCACGGGAACTGGAGCTCTTCCTCCGGGTCTGCACCGAGGAGCTGAAGGACTTTGCCCGGCTGACCGGCAACGACGATGTCCATAAGCTGGATATCTTTGATCTCTGCACCACCAACTCGGAGATCTCGAACCATACGGACATCGGGCATGTCTGATAATCCGGGGAATTCTCCGCTAGTTGGGTATGTCTGTACGGTCTGCGGGGCTGATGCCGGGATGACTGTTCAGTGAAGCGGGCATTCTTTGATTGGGGCACTCTCTTTGAAGTGAACCCGTCCAGGCGATGCACCCCATAATACCCCTCCCTGTGGAGGGAGAGGGTGGGGGATTGGTCGATACCGCACCGGGACGTAACCATGAGAGATGCAGCACTTTTTTCCCAGGGGATCGCCGTCTGCCGGCATGGCGAGCCGGGATCTCTCTGATACGGATCATAGTACCTGGTATCACTTTTCGATGACTCTTGCTCGTGATATCCCTTCTCCTGACCCGGACTTCGCACGAATGTCCGGGAAATAACGGCACTACCGGCCTTCCATGNNCCCGGCTCTCCGCCGTATCCGTGCAGAGTAGGACTCAAGCCCGATTGCAAGGAAAATCCCGATCCCCGAGCCAATCATGATCCCCGTTGCCTGGTTCCCGGTAAGGACGGTTAGCGGCACCCACAGGGTGAGCCCGATGGCAAGTCCCAGGGCCAGGCCTATCCCTTTTCCCATCGGTTTGTCGGGTGCTGCGCGGAACCGCATGACCAGGAGGATGGTGTTCAGGACGAGGAAGAGCATGAGGATGAGGGAGAATACCAGCATGGGATCCATGAAGACAGGTGAGCCGGAAGGAGGATAAGGATTCCCCGCGAGACAGGAGATATCCCCCGTCCGGGGAGAGGGGCCGGGTTCTCCTGGCCGCTCCGGCGT
>DUGL01000156.1:8092-13860 GCA_013331415.1 Methanoregulaceae archaeon
TCCATCCCGGATCGGAGAGAATCCAGGTAAGCCCGGCAGGCGGGGAAGAGCTCATTTCCCCTCTACCCCTCATGCCAGACCGGTGCATATCGTCTCCCGGATTATCCCCCGCTGGCCACCGATCCCTTTTCCCCTGCCACGGGGTATCCGGGATCCGTCGCCGGGACGGTGCGGATATGCCGGGAGGTGACCTGCCGTTGGAAGCATGTCCTGATTGCCCGCTCCCCGAGTTGAAAGATTCTGTGAACGTGCGGTCACACAACCCCGTACAGAAATAGTATGTATGCCGTATACGACGAAAGCAGCACCGCACCCCAGATGCGGGTAATCAGGGTATTTCTGATAAAGAGGGGGAGGATCGCGAGCGTGAACCCGATCATGATCAGGGTGTTTCGCATATCCGGCGCGGGAATGGTGAAAAAAAGGGAGTTCGCCCCGAGAACGAAGAGGAGGTTGAAGATGTTGCTCCCGAGGATGTTACCAACCGCGATCCCGGGACTCTTTTTCATGGCAGCGACCGCGGATGTTGCCAGTTCCGGGAGCGAGGTGCCGACCGCCACCATGGAGAGGCCGACGACTGCGGGAGGAATGGAGAACAGTTCCGCGATCTCGAGGGCTCCGGAAAGGAGCAGGTGGGCACCGATGACCACGGCAACGAGGCCTGCGATCGTGAGGGGCAGCGGGAACCTGCACGGATCGTCAGGGAGCGGGTCGGACGCCGCCCCGGTCCTCCACATCACCGCGAGCATCGCGGAGAAGGCAAGGAGGAAGAGGATGCCGGTGATCCAGTCGAGCGTTCCCCGGAGTGAGAGCAGGGCAAAGACCGCGGTTGCAGTGAGTGTGAGCAGGGTGTTGGTAAAGAGGCGGTCACGGCAGGATGGGTAGGAGCAGACAGCCGGCATCAGGAGGATGACGAGGCCGAGGATGAGACCGATATTGGCGATGTTACTCCCTATCGCGTTCCCGGTCCCGACTGCGTAAGCACCCCGTGAGAACGCCCCGGCGGAGACCACCAGTTCCGGGAGCGAGGTGCCGAATGCGACCACGGTGAGGCCGATCGTGGTGGCAGACACCCCTGCCCTGGCGGCAAGGGTCTCGGCTCCCCTCACCGCAATGTCGGCACCCTTCAGGAGGAGAATGAGGCCGACAGCAAACAGGATCAGGGGGATGATGATGCGGGACACCTCTTTTGTCGCGGGAGAGCAGGGACGATCAGGGGATTGCCTGGATGAGGTCCTGGTGACAACGGAGGGGTAAACCCTTCATTCGAACCCCGTATCTTTTGATGGCATCTCCTGAAATGATCTGCCCGCAGGAAAAAACCGAAGAAGGAGGTACCCACTGTCATGATGGCCGGGAGCAGGGGTACATTCCTGTACCGGGAAAAGCAGCTGGTCCCTGCTCCTGCACCATCATCCTGCGGGGGGATGGGGCCCCTGTGATCCACAGAGACGGTGGCGCTTACGGCAGGGGGGTGTACCAGTATACCACCCGGACCCCCCATGATCAGCCTCATCGTATGAACCGGTTTGATGCTCCTCCTATATTGGCTTGTGTTATGAACCCTGCAGGGGGGTGGACCTGGTAAGAGAGAAACGTCTCTCGATCAGGGGCATCGGGCAGGTAGACTGCGGGAATCCAGAAAATGTCAGGCAGATAGCGAATTTTCCCAGGAACCCTTATCCCCGGAAGGGTTCGGGAAAAACCCTCTCCAGTTTCGTCAATCCTCCCCGGTTATGTTCATCCCGCCGGAGATACCGCATATCCCCGGGAAAACCCTTAACTGCATACCGCCCCTACAGACTCGTACCTGACCCTATGTCCCGCCACAGGCACAAGCTCTCAAAGAAGGCCGGGCTCTCCCCCGGGACGCTGCATCTCGAAGGCGAACCAAGGATTGGCCCCGTCCGGATCACCCTGATGGACTATGACGCGGTACGGTACATGGAGAAGCAGTGCGACTCCATCGAGGAGTGTTTCCCCTACCGTGATACCGGCACCATCACCTGGATCAATATCGACGGGCTTGCGAACACCGAGGTGATCGAGAAGATCGGGAGGCATTTTGCCATCCACCCGCTGATTCTCGAGGATATCCTGAATACCGAGCAGCGGCCGAAGATGGAGGATCTCGATTCCTACCTCTACCTGAACCTGAAGATGCTGATGCTTGCCGGCCCGGAAAAAGAGATCAGGGCAGAGCATGTCTCGATGATCATCGGTCCCCACCACCTCATCTCGTTCCAGGAGACGGTGGGGGATGTCTTCGACCCCGTACGGGACCGGATCCGCCGGGACGGGAGGATACGAAAGAACGGGCCGGATTACCTCGCCTATGCGCTCATCGATGATATCGTGGACAACTACTTCATCGTGATGGAGCAGATCCAGGAGCGGGTCGAGGATCTCGAGGAGGAACTGGTTGTCCACCCGCTCCAGCAGTCACTCCGGAAGATAAACCAGCTCAAGAAGGAGATGATCTTCCTCCGGAAAGCGGTCTGGCCCCTCCGCGAGCTGATAACCGGCCTGGAACGGACCGATTCCCCGCTGATACAGGAGAGCACCCACATCTACCTCCGGGACGTGTATGACCATACCATCCAGGTGATCGATACGCTCGAGACCCTCCGGGACATGGTCTCCGGGATGCTCGATATCTACCTCTCGGGACTCTCCTACAAGATGAACGAGATTATGAAGGTGCTCACCCTGATTGCCACCATCTTCATCCCGCTCACCTTCGTCGCCGGGGTGTATGGGATGAACTTCCACTACATGCCGGAACTCACCTGGGAGTACGGGTACATCACCGTCTGGGGGGTGATGATCGCCATCGTGATTGTCATGCTCTCCTACTTCCGGAAGCGGGAGTGGATATAGGAAATCACTCTCCAATATCGGCTCTTGTCAGTCAGGGGATGAGAGCCACCATCAGGGAGGAAAACCCGGCACGTCATCATCTCCTCAATGAGGAAGAGGGTATGAATGCGAGGTTCTTCTCCCTGAGCACCAGCGCTTATCAGGCCCCGGGTGCAAGCTCTCATCCGGCATGGAAACCAGCCTCCTCCTGCTGCTCGCAATTGCACCCGCCATCTTCTGGCTCTGGTACTTCTACTCCCGGGACCGGTACGAGCCTGAGCCCCTCTCCTGGATCGTCCTTATCTATGTCTTCGGGATCGTGGTCACCATCCCCGTCGCGATCACGCAGGGGATCATCGGGCTCTTCCTCCCTGAGATCATGATCGCGGTGCTGGTTGCGCCGGTTTTTGAAGAGACGGCGAAGTATCTCGTGGTGAGGAGGACTGTGTACGAGACACGGGAGTTCAACGAACCTGTCGACGGGATCGTGTACGCCGCCGCTGCCGGGCTCGGGTTTGCGACCCTCGAGAACGTGATCTATGTATTCTCGGCACTGGAGTCCTCACTCGCGCTCGCTCTCCAGACCGGGGTCGTACGGGCGTTCATCTCGGTCCCCGGGCACGTGCTCTTCTCGGTGATGTGGGGGTACGCCCTCGGCAGGGCACGGTTCATGCCCCCCGGGCAGCGCCCTGCAATCATCCTCGGGGGGTTAATCCTTGCAATGGCAGCGCACGGGCTCTTCAACCTCCTCCTCTACGATGCCCTCGGGTTTGCCGTCCTGATCCTCATCGTCGTACCGCTCCTCTGGCTGGCTGTCCACCGGAGAATCAACCATGCACTCTCTGAATCGGTATTCCGGCCGAGGTGATCTTTGGAATCCCGGTGAAGGAGCATGATGAGCGGGTGATCAGGTGAAGATGTCCCGTGTCGGGCCGGCACGGTGTGTGGATGGTACTCCGGATACTGGCAGAGGCGGACGTACCAGTACCGGTCCGGGAAACGCATCCGTATACCGGTGTATTTCCGGTACGTATGGTTGCAACAGGAGGGTTCACAGTTGGGCTCATTTCCTGAGTACAGCGGGCGACAATATCCTGATTAGGGTTAGAGACATACTCCGGGAGGTCTCTTCCCCGCCATGACATCCGCACCTGCGTTTGAAAAAAGTCTGATGGTCCTTTACCGACGCATGCCGGACTCGTAGACCATATTCTTGTCGAAGGTCGTGATGATGCCATCGACCTGGGTTGACTCGGAGAAGGAAGTCGTCTGGTAGAGGTCATCTGAACTTATACCGAGCCATGCATCGAAAATTGTCTGACCGTTCAGGTTCAAGGTTCCTCGCAAGAATTCCTCCATTGAGCGACCCTCCATGGCCATGACATCCATACCCGCAGATGCCTTGCCAACTGAGTCTATGACGCGGATGTCATGGCTGAGCAGAACCGGGGTATCGGCACTCGGCGTGATAAAACGGGAACTCGATGCTGTGGTAACCTGTGCCTGCCGCATGTCGATGGAGCTTCCGGCGTCTGCACTGTTGCAGAATGCCGGAATTACAGAAGGTACCAAACCGGCGAACCGGCACATAGACCTGCCTGATGGCGCACGGGGGTCTGGGGCTGGCGTAAAGAGACCAAGTCCAATCCGGGCCAAAGGATCCGCTGAGCCGCTGCTCCCGATAGAGATGCCCTCTTCAGAGAAGACTCGTCCCGAGTTCCCGCCATCATACGTTAGAATTTTTGTGGTCTCAATGTTGGACTGGGTCATCACTTTCTCCGATGTGTCCACATCGAGGATCTTTGTATAATCGAATACTCCCTGTCCGTTCGATACCGTATCTTCTGTATATACGGCATCGTATACTGCTGCACCGTTATACTGACCCCTCAGAATCAGGCCGTCTGATACTTCAATATCCCAATCCCATTCAAAAATGAACCATTCAATGAAATCAAAGAATGAATCAAAATCAGTCAGGGAAGGAATGGTTCGAAGCGGCGGGATACCAGTGATCCCCTTTGAATCATCCGTGGTGCTTATCGAGAGATCCGAGCTCGAGAGAAACCTGCCATCCGCACTGATGAGGGTTGTTGTCACGATCCCCTGTGTCTCAGGGGTTGGATTAATGCCCCGGTCTGCCTGGACAAAACCTGCAAAGAGAGCAATGACAAACAGCACGATTATCCATCTCTTCATTATCATCCTCCTGAACAGTATGTTCATGAATAAAAGACGAAACGTCTCTTGCAGTGCTCTGTAAACCTGCTATTTATTAATTCTTTTGTTCTATCCCTGAGTATTCCACCGGATCCAATTTGAGATGAGTAAAAAAGAGGAGCCTGCTGGTCCCTTACCGGCGGATGCCGGACTCGTAGACCATGCTCTTATCAAAGAGGGTGATGGTGCCATCGACCCGGGTGGATTCGGAGAAGGATGTCGTCTGGTAGAGGTCACTGGAGCCAAATGCGAACTGTAAGAACACCGGCAGCTCGGGTCCCTGGTCAGGTACCCAGATATCTTCATAGTCAAACGGGGTATCCCCGAATGGCTGTCCCTCCATCGAGAGAACATCCATGCCTGCCGATGCTTTGCCTACTGAGTTGATGACGCGGATGTCATGGCTGAGCAGGACCGGGGTGTCGGCACTCTGCGTGATGAAACGTACACCTGACCCGGTCGTGACCTGTGCCGTACTCATGTCAACCGAGCTGCCCGCTTCAGCGTTGTTACAGTAGGCAGGGGAGATGGACGATTCTGAACAGAGGAGCCCGCACATGCTCCTCGTGCAACCACCCGGACTGAGCGGCGGGGCGGGAGTATTGATTCCCAGAGAGAACCAGAACATGGGGTCGGATGTCGCGGACCCTGCTACAGAGATGACCTCATCAGAGAAAACACGTCCGGTG
>DUGL01000156.1:13898-14112 GCA_013331415.1 Methanoregulaceae archaeon
AGCTCGTTTCCCGGTAAACGGCGTTATAATGCGTTGCCCCGGCTGCGTAACCCTGGGCTGTGAGGCCATCCAGGTTCCCCTCCCCATCGATTATGATGGTGATCTCGCCGTCACCACCGCTGAATCCGAGCGGGGGAATCCCGTCGAGCCCCCTGCTGTCATCCGTGGTGCTTATCGAGAGATCTGAACTCGACAGGAATGACCCGGTCCCGCT
>DUGL01000222.1:0-1165 GCA_013331415.1 Methanoregulaceae archaeon
GGCGGTTCGTTTGAGACGGTAAAACGAGCCCCATATCCTGGCAAAAAACCAGAAAAGAGAGAATTGTCTGGTGAGTGGGTCAGTCGAGATCGAGCTTCCGCTTGCCCATTGACTCGATGTACGCGATCTCCTCGCCGACCTTGACCTTTTCTTCCTTGTCGGTGGGAATCTCGATCTCGAAATTGGTATACTCCTTCATATCCATGAGGGTGGCCGTGGACCCTGCAATGGTTATCACCTGCCCGCTCTTCCGCTCAACGATGGGGACATAGGTCTTTGCAGAGACCGGCTGCACGATCGAGCGCTTCATCCCGTCAAAAATTCCGACAACATCGATCCGTGCCTTCGCTGCACCATGTTTCCCGGGCTTTGAGACAGATATCCCGAGTATCTTGCAGGGCTCGTCCTCGATGACCACGTAGCGCCCTTCTTTCAGCTTTCCAACTTCTGTCTGTTCCTTCATCAGTTCACACTCGCCAGAGCGTATGCGCTCCTTAATGTATCTATATATGATGAAATAAATACACCCTATAAACCAACGGCAGTACTCCGATTCCATGGATTTCCAGAGCACCTGTGACCTCATTGCCCGGGCTGTGGCCGATGCGATAGCGCCACTGGCAGGTACGCCGGATGCCGGCAGGAACATCCGGATGGGGGCCGATGGAACGCCCTCCAAGTACATCGACCTCGTGGCCGAGGACTGCGTCCTCGAATACCTGGAAGAGTACCCCCTCTGCAGGACCCTGGTCTCAGAGGAGGCCGGCCGGGTGGAGATGGGCGGCGAAGCGGGAACCCTCTTCCTCGACCCGGTTGATGGGACCTACAATGCTGTTGCCGGGATCCCGTTCTATGCCATCTCTCTTGCCTACGCTGAAGGAGGCAGGGTGAAAGAAGCGTTCGTCAGGGACCTGGCGGGGGGAGAGACTTTTTCGGCAACGGAGGGGAAGGGTGCGTTCCTGGACGGGACCCGGATCGCTGTCTCAACAACCACCTCCCTCGATGCGAGCGCTCTCTCGGTGTACGGGAGAAAATTCGATCCCGGACGGGCGATGCAGCTCGGGCAGAAGATCCGGCGGTGGCGCCTGCTCGGGGCATCGGCGCTCGAGCTCGCGTACACCGGGTGCGGGAGAATTGACGGGTTCGTTGACCTCCGCGGGACCCT
>DUGL01000222.1:1335-9916 GCA_013331415.1 Methanoregulaceae archaeon
GGTATACGGCTGCACTGGGTGATGCCCTGCAGGATTCGGGGTACGACGTCGTGTTCGAGGAGGAGACTGCCCACATACTCGGTCGCCCGGGATCATCTCTTGCTGCTGCCCACCCGGACCTTGCCGTGATTGTCGGGGGGGACGGCACGATCCTCCGCACGGTTCAGAACATGGCACCCCAGGTACCGGTCATCGGGGTGAACTGGGGGGAGGTGGGGTTCCTTGCCGACCTGGAACCTGACGATGCCCTGGATGCCCTGGCCGCTATCTCGGACGGGTTCCTCGTGGAACCGCGGATGCGGCTCTCGTTCTTCGTGGGAGACGAGTATATCGGGGATGCGTTGAACGAGGTCCTGATCGTGACCAGCCGGCCGGCAAAGATGCTGAAGTTCGGGGTGATCATCGATGGCATCCTCTCCGAGCAGTTCCGCGCCGATGGTCTCCTCGTGAGCACCCCGACCGGATCCACCGCCTACGCCATGAGCGCCGGGGGTCCGATCATCGATCCCCGGATCGAAGGAACCCTCCTCGTCCCGCTCGCACCCTACATGCTCTCCTCGCGCCCGCACTTCATCGGCAGCGACCGGAACCTCGAACTCCGGCTGGAGAGTGCAAAGCCGGCAAATCTGGTCATAGACGGGCAGAAGAGCAGGGACCTGGGGTGCGAGGCAACGATCGTGGTCAGGAAATCTGATTCGCCAGCCCTCTTCGTCGATGTAGGCAGGAACTTCTTTGTAAAGGTGGACCAGAAACTCCGCCGCCTTTGAGTACATTCTGCATTTTTATCTTCTCGAAAAAGAGAGCATTGGCTGTCACGATGGTGATGATGTATGCAGGAAACAACCATGGCCACGATCGATTATGCCGGGGGATCCGCAGCGCTGAAGAGAGCTCTCGCGCTCGAGTCGTCCCCTGTCGCCATCCGGCTGGCACACAGCAGGGAAGAGATACCCCCTGGCCTGGAGAAGCTGGACAAGACCGTCCGGCACTGCCAGATGGTGAACATGGCACGAAAGGAGGGGCGGTCGTTCTATTCCACCGCAGAGAACCACGAGTGCGTTGGTGGTTCCTGGGCACTCGGGCTCCGTGAACTCTCCGAGAGCCTGAAGACGGGGGACTTCTATTTCAGGCTGGGGAAATTCGAGAGTGCGGCAGCCTGCAAACGGACGATAGACCAGATCCCTCACCTCGAATCCGGGTACACCTACGCAACGCTGTATGCACCGCTCGAGAAGGCGACGTTCGTCCCCCACGTGGTGCTCATCGTCGCACCACCCCGTGTCATGCTCAAGCTCGCGCAGGCAACCCTGTACCAGCTGGGCGGGAGAGTCCACTCACAGTTCTCCGGCATCCAGTCCGTCTGTGCAGATGCCACAGCACAGACATACCTGACCGGCACTGCCAATTACTCACTCGGGTGCGACGGTTCCCGCAAGTTCTCCGGGATAGAGGATGCCGAGATGGTCATGGGATTCCCGGCAGAACTGCTCCCCGGCCTGGTCCATGCCGTGGGGGTCGTCACGGCTGCCCCGGGATCCAAGAAATAACTTTTTTTAATCTATTCCAGGATATCGCTTCCGGTCCGTTCCGCAACAGCGACGGTGATATTATCCCTGCTCTTCACCCTCGCTTTCCCAATCAGCGTATCGCAGATCCCCGGGATACCGGACCCTCGCATGGCCGTGTGGATCTCGGGTTCCGTAAGTCCGTCGAGGAGACCATCCGAGCAGAGCATGAGGCGTGATGACCCGAGCCGGCAGGCAAAGAGATCCGGCATTTCCCCCGCCCTTCCGAGGATCCGGGTCACGATATGTTTCATAGGATGGCGTTCCGCTTCCCCTGGGGTAAGAATCCCTTCTTCCACCAGTTCCTGGACCCGGGAGTGGTCCTGTGTCACCCGCCGCATCCGCTGGGATACAAGATATGCCCGCGAGTCCCCGATATTCCCGATGACACAGTCGTCAGCATCCGTGATAACGGCGGCAACTAACGTGGTCCCCATCCCTTCCCACGCCGGATCCCGCGCACCAGCAGCAAGGATTTGTACATTGGCTTCATGGAACCCTGTCGCGAGCAGCCGCATCAGCGCTTCCGGGCCGGGATCCTGGATGAGGGGGAGCCCCTCGCCGACCACGCGCCGGATCGTCGTCACGGCCAGTGAACTTGCCACCTCCCCCGCAGGATGCCCGCCGAGTCCATCGGCAACTGCCAGCAGCGTGACCATACCGCACGGGTGATTGAATGTACATACCTCGCAGGCATCCTCATTCTGCTGCCGGATACCAGGGTCGGAACGGCTGCAGGTACGCAGGGTGTTCTTCTCCATGCAGGTCACGTTCTCCACGAATTGTTCCAGAAGATCTTGTCAGGCACCGGATTTATCCTTTGTCTGCGCATTCCAGCAGCCGCTTTACCGTTCAAGGACCATGATTCTCCGGGTCAGGCTCCGGTGGACACGCTGGGCATAGCATGCCCGGACCGGCATCAGCCCGGCAGCCAGGCCTGCGATGTCGCGGTGGGTCACCACCACAGCCCTCCCACCTGGTACCAGCACACGCCGGATCTCCTGCAGGGCACCGGCGTACAACCCGTCGAGACTCCTGGCAATGATCGAGACGGACTGGCCATAGGGAAGGTCGGTTGCAACCGCATCGAGGCTCGCATCGGCAAACGGCAGGCAGGTGGTATCGGCACAAACGAGATCCGCGGACGGGACATTTCGCCTGCTCCCGGCGACCATGAATGGATCGACATCGCTCCCGATACCGACAGCACCGACCAGGGCGGCCTCAAGAACGATGCCCCCGGTCCCGCAGAACGGGTCGAGCAGGTGCTGGCCGGGACGTACCAGGGAGATATTTACGAGGGCCCGGGCGAGGCGTGGCATCATCACCCCGGGGTGGAAGAACGCACGGGATCCCGGCTTCCGGGCTTCGTATGCCTTCCGGTCGATTCGTTCGATCACCCTGCCAAAGAAGCACCTGTCCCCGGAGAGGATGGCCCGGTATTCGAGTTGGGGGGCTTTGAGACTGACCGTTCCCTGGATGATCGATCCCATCAGCCGCTCAAGGCCGGGGACATCCGCATCCATTGCAGACCCGTCCATCTTCTTCACCCGTCCGGCAAACGGGGCCTCTGCTGCAATCCCGAGGTCTCGGAGCAGCCGGGTAAAGGAAGTGGTGTCAGCATCGCATTCGCCCAGGTATTCAAGGACCGTGTGGGCCAGGGCGAGCCGTCCCGGTGCACAGGGGGAACGGCAGTCCACCACGGCCACCTGGGGCCGCCGGTCGGTCACGGTACCGACCACTTCGAGCTCGGCGAACGGGAGCTCCGGGTGTTCCCCTGAAAGCTCTACAATCAGCTTCACGTCCCAGTACAGTCGCAATCAGCGGGAATAAACCTGTGCAACATGCCGATCAGATAAACGACGATACAGAGGGTGGGACCGGGCTGGTTTCGGACTGCTCTGTCCCGGGGAATTCTCGGTGTACCGGGCGGGATCTGCACGAACGAGCAAGAGAGATCACCAGAATGTTGCAGGCAGGGAGAGGTTGCGGGAGCCGGGAAGGGAGGCATCCCCCGTAACCTGCACAGGGAAAAGACTCTACGAACTGGAGAGGAAGGGTACTACACTGCTTCAATCCGGGAGAGCCCCTGCGAAAAGATCGCTCACCCGACCCGCATCACCCGCTATGACGTGGCTCCGGGCACATCTGAAAATAGAGTGCAGAGGGAAGTCCCGGGTCTCTCCTGCGCAGGACCTGCAGGGATTTTGCCCGGGCCGGATCATGAACGTGAACCGATCGGGGAGGAATCAGCCTTTCCCCATGAAGCCTGAGAAGAACCCCTTCTTCAGGGGGGATTTTGAGCCTTCTGCCTCGAGGATCTTCTCGTAGAGCTCCCGGACTTCCGGGGCGAGCTGCCTGGGTACCCGGACTTTGACCCGGACGAGGAGGTCCCCGGGCCTGCCCCGCCTCCGGACACCTTCACCCGGGATCTTGAGGGCGGTATCATGCTGGATCCCGGCAGGGATCGTGAGGTTCGCGGTCCGCTTCTCGATCGTCTCGATCTCGATCTCTGATCCCATCACGGCCTGTGCAGGGGTTATCTCAGCGACTGTCTCGAGGTTGTCGCCCTGGCGGATAAAGCGGTCATGGGGCCGTACAGCAACCTCGATGAAGAGGTCCCCGTTCGGGGCACCGGCATCCCCTGCCTCACCATATCCCTCAAGCCGGAGACGCATCCCGGTGTCAATGCCGGCGGGTATCCTGACATTCACTTTTCGCTTCACCGGGGTTATCCCGGACCCCCGGCAGTCAGGACACAGGGACTCCGGCTTCTTCCCGAGTCCCCGGCATTCGGGACAGGTGCTCATCCGAACAAACTGGCCGAAGATACTCTGGCTCATCTGCCGCAGCTGCCCGCTCCCCTTGCACAGGGCGCAGGCGACCCGTTTCTTGGTGCTGCTGCCAGTCCCATCGCAGGACGGGCACGGCTCGGCATGGGATACCTCGATCTCGCGTTCCGTCCCGAAGACTGCATCCTCGAGGGTGACCTGGAGCCGCATCAGGAGGTCGCTGCCGGAGCGGGGCCCTGTCTGCCGGGGCCCGCCAAAGCCCCCGCCGAAGAAATCAAAGATATCCCCGAACCCCTGGAAATCCGAGGAGAACCCGCCATATCCGCCGCCACCGGTATAGGAACCCTTCGATGCACTGGTGAAGTTCTCATGCCCGAGATGGTCATACTGCGCCCGCTTCTGGGAATCGGAGAGGACGCTGTATGCCTCGTTGATCTGCTTGAAGCGCTCCTCGGCACCGGCCTCCTTGCAGACATCAGGGTGGTACTTCCGGGCAAGGTTGCGGTACGCCTTTTTTATCGCTTTCTCATCGGCAGATCTCGGGATGCCCAGGATATCGTAGTAGTCCCCTGTGGCCATGCGCTCACTCGTCTTTCATGGTATAATCGGCATCTACGACGGTATCGTCCTGCTTCTCAGCCCCGTCCCCGGATCCTCCGCCCCCGGCTGCCTCCCGCTCGGCCTGTGCTTTCTGGTAGATCCTGGTGGTCACCGCGTAGACCGCCTCGGTGAGGGTCTCCATCTGCTTCTTTATCTCTTCCGTGTTGTCGGCCGCGAGTGCGGACTTGACCCCGTCCACCCCGGCCTGTATCTTCTCGCGATCGGCGACTTCGATCGTATCTGCGCTCTCCTTGAGCATCTTCTCGGCGTTGAAGACGGCACTGTCAGCAAGGTTGCGGATCTCGATCTCCTCCCGCTTCGTTCTGTCTTCCTCCTCGAACGCCTTGGCCTGGTCGACCATCCGCTTGATCTCATCGTCAGAGAGGCGACGGTCGCCCTTGATCGTGATGTTCTGCTCGTTCCCGCTCCCGAGGTCTTTTGCCGAGACATGGATGATCCCATTTGCGTCGATATCGAAGGTCACCTCGATCTGGGGGATCCCCCGGGGTGCTGGCGGGATGCCGGTCAGCTGGAACCGGCCGAGCGTGAAGTTGTCCTTGGCGAGTGCCCGCTCACCCTGGACCACGTGGATCTCCACGCTGGTCTGCCCGTCTGCTGCCGTGGAGAAGATCTGGCTCTTTCGTGTCGGGATCGTGGTGTTGCGCTCGATCAGCTTGGTGGCGATGCCCCCGAGGGTCTCGATGCCCAGCGTGAGCGGAGTCACATCCAGGAGCACGATGTCTTTTGTCTCGCCGGTCAGCACCGCTCCCTGGATTGCTGCTCCGAGCGCGACGCACTCGTCGGGGTTGATCCCCTTGTCCGGGTCCTTGTGCAGGATCTTCTTTATCGTCTCCTGCACCAGGGGGACGCGGGTCGACCCGCCCACGAGCAGGACGTGGTCGATGTTCTCGGGCGTCATCTTGGCATCCGTGAGCGCCTGTTTCACCGGCGGGACGGTCGATTCCACGAGGTCGCCTATCAGCTGCTCGAATTTTGCCCGCGAGAGATCCATATCAAGGAACTTCGGACCGGTCGGGCCCGAGGTGATGTACGGAAGGTTGATATTGGTCTTCACCTTCTGGGAGAGCTCGATCTTGGCATTCTCTGCCGCGTCCCGGAGACGCTGCATGGCGATGGGGTCGGTCCGGAGGTCGATCCCTTCCTTCTTCCGGAACTCCTCGACGAGGTAATCGATGACGCGCTTGTCGAAATCATCCCCGCCGAGGAAGTTGTTCCCCGAGGTGGACTTGACCTCGAAGACCCCGTCACCGAGCGTCAGGATCGAGACATCGAACGTCCCGCCGCCAAGGTCAAAGACGAGGACGGTCGCATCTTTCTCCTTGTCGATGCCATACGCGAGTGCACTTGCCGTGGGCTCATTGATGATACGCAGCACGTCGAGTCCCGCGATCTTGCCGGCGTCTTTTGTCGCCTGCCGCTGCGCATCGTTGAAGTATGCGGGGGTGGTGATGACTGCTTTCGTGATCTTCACCCCGAGGTATGCCTCGGCATCGGCCTTCAGTTTCTGGAGGATCATTGCCGAGATCTCCTGGGGTGTATACGCCTTGTCGTCGATTTGTATCTTCTCGGTCGAGCCCATCTTCCGCTTGATGGACTGGATAGTCCGGGTCGGGTTCGTGATCGCCTGCCGTCGCGCAAGGCTGCCAACGAGCCGCTCTCCGTCTTTTGAGAAGGCGACGACCGAGGGGAGCGTCCGTCCTCCCTCCGCATTCGGGATTACTATCGGGGTTCCTGCTTCCATGATTGCCATGCAGGAGAATGTCGTGCCAAGATCGATACCGAGCACCTTTTCTTTTACCATTTCAGTCACGTTCCTGTCCTTTCGAGACTGCTACCTTTGCGCAGCGTATCACCCGGTCATGCATGCGGTACCCGCAGCAGAACTCCTCGATCACGGTCCCTTCTTCATAGGGGGAGGGGATCGCGGCAACCGCCTCGTGCAGAGCGGGGTCAAACTTTGTTCCCTTCGATTCGATGGGACGGATACCCTGTCGTTCCAGCACGGTCTTGAAGAGCTTGTGGATCTGCTCGAGACCTTCCTGCGCTTTTCCGTCCTCTGATTGCGCCGCCCGCTCAAAATTGTCCACCACTTCGAGGAGGTCGAGGGCGAACCCGTCAAGGGCACAGGCGATCCGGGCATCCAGCTCCCGTGCCATCCGCTTCCGGTAATTGTCAAAATCGGCGGCGAGCCGAAGGAACCGTTCGTTCAGGTCACGGTAGTCCCGCTGCAGATCCTCAAAGGAGGGGGTTAATGAATCAGCGGATGAATTGTCTGTCTTTTCCTGATCCAACCCATTAAATTCCTCCTCTGCATCATGAACCATAGGACGATCAAGATAATAATTGGATTGTAGTTCTATAAAATGATTGTCATACTGTCACGTCAGCAGTGCATCAGGATCATGCCCGTTCAGGGGGTCCGGGAACGCTCCCGGGAATGCCGGCCAGTGCAGGGGCACCCCTGGCAGCAGGCCGGGCCCACCGGGAGGGAGCAGCACGGGAAACCTCTCCCGGATTCACGCTGCCCCCTTCCGTCCCGATGCTGCATCGTTTCCTGTACCTTCTGCTGACCCCCCTATCGCTCTGGCTGTACAGCGCACGCTCGTCTCGCTGTTTCCCGTGAGCTCCGGACCTCCCGTGTCCTGCAGACCGGGTCCCGTTCAGCTCATCCTCCCGTTTGGCTGCATCACACTCATATGTAATCGTTTCCAATACCCTCACCATGAAGTGGGCACTCCTCTCTGTGTGGGATAAACAGGGTATCCTCGAGCTGGCACGGGCACTTGGGAAACAGGGGGTAAAAATACTCTCCTCAGGGGGAACCGGAACGGTCCTGAACGAGGCAGGTATCGCATTCACCGAAGTATCGGCGTACACCGGCTCGACCGAGATGATGGGCGGACGGGTGAAGACCCTGCACCCGAAGGTGCACGGCGGGCTGCTCGGGAGGAGGGGGATCGATGATGCCACCATGGCAGAACAGGGAATCACCCCGATCGACCTCCTGGTGACCAACCTCTACCCCTTCGAAGATATGGCAAGCACCAGCCCGGACCTTGAGCACCTGGTGGAGTACATCGATGTCGGAGGTCCGGCAATGATACGGGCAGCGGCAAAGAATTACCGGGACGTTGCCGTCATCACCGACCCGGCCGACTACCGGCTCGTCATTGACGCACTCGCAGCGGGAGATTTTTCACCAGAACAGCGGTTCATGCTCGCGAAGAAGGCATTCGCCCGGACCGCAGCGTACGACGCAGCGATCAGCAATTATTTCCAATCGGCGGGAGGTGCCCCCCCTGCGATCTACACCGTACAGTTCCGGAACGGGAGAGCACTCAGGTACGGCGAGAACCCGCACCAGAAGGGGGCAGTCTTTGGCGAAGCGGGCGTGGCTGCTGCGATCCCCGTACAGGGCAAACCGATGTCGTACAACAACTACCTGGACCTGCATGCTGCAGCAGGACTGGCCAGGGAGTTCGAAGAGCCGGTAGCGGTGATCGTCAAGCACAACAACCCGTGCGGTGTCGCAACCAGTGAATCGGTCTTTGCTGCCTATATGCACGCCCGTGAGGTCGACCCGGTTTCAGCCTATGGGTCCGT